>JACNFV010000152.1 GCA_014384445.1 Candidatus Nitrosopumilus sp.
TAAAGGAAACCAAACGGGATTCTGCCCTGGGCTTGTTCACTTTTTTAATATTTATGAAATATCTATTCCAAGACGCCTTGCACATGCAATGGCTGCTTTGCCATCATCTTCTGTAATTCCAAATTTCATTAATTGTTCAGTCCACTGGGTGCCTGTATTTCGAGTATTTTCTTTATAATATTCCCTTAAAATCGTGCCTACGCGGTCATCTAGTCTCTGCTTTGTTGCATCATTCATGCCTGCTTGCAATATGGTAGAATCCGATGTAGCGAGAATTTTGATAAATTCCACATCTTCTAAAGATAAATCAAACATCATATGCCTATCTGCTTTTTTAACAAATTCAGCGTTAACGTTGGATCTGCTTTTCCTTTAGTTGCTTGCATTACTTTTCCTACCAGATAGTTAATTGTTTGAATGTTAGATTTTGCTTGTTCCACTGCTTGCGGCTCATCTGCAATTACTTTTTCCACAATTTTTAACAATTCTGTTTCATCTGAAACATTTCCTAAATCTAATTCAGAAATTACTGCAGATACTGTTTTTCCTGTTTTTAAAATTTCGTGCAATGCGTTTTTTGAAGAATTTCTAGATACAGTACCTGTTTGAATTGCATCTGCCAATTCTTTTAAATGAACTGCGGTAAGTTTTGACGTCTCACGTTTTTCTCTGGTGTCTTCTAAACCCATCAGTTCTGTGGTAATAATATTGGCAACTTCTTTTGCATTGGATTCTGTATGTGCTTCTTCAAATAAATCTGAATAGAATTTGTCTGACGATAAAACGTCTGCAACTTGCGCCGATATTTTATATTTTGATATGTATCGTTCTTTCTTGGAATTTATGCTTTCAGGCATTTTTAATTTTAATTCATCTCGAATTTCAGGATTAATTTTTACCCATGGAATGTCGCCTTCAAGAAAATAACGATAATCCAAATCTTCTTCTTTTGAACGTGAGGATACAGTGATCTTTCTCCTGTCATCCCAATGACGTGTCTCTTGAGCTATGGGGATGTCTCTATCATGTAGACTTTCCTGTCTTGTTATTTCAAAATGGGATGCTTTTTCTAAATCATGAAATGATCCGATGTTTTTAATTTCGACTTTGTTTCCCCCATGTACGGATACATTTGCATCTGCCCTCATCGCACCCTCTAAACTTGGGTCGGCTACGCCTAGATTTTTGAGTAAATCGGATAAAATATTGAGAAAATCACGAACCTCTCTGGGCGTTTCAAAATCCGGTTCAGTTACAATTTCCACCAAAGGTGTACCTGCACGATTATAGTCAACTAGCGTGATTTGATTTTTAGAAGAACTGCCTTCGTAAATTATTCTGCCCGGATCTTCCTCCACTTGTATTCTAGTAATTCTGATTTTTTTGTCCCCTATGGATATTGTACCTGTCCCACCTACGCTGGTATCCCCATAGATGTTCAATTGAGTAATTTGAAAATTTTTGGGCAAATCTGGATAAAAATAATTTTTTCTAAAAAATGCAATTTTTTCTGGAGTTGAGCAGTTTAATGCCATTGCAATCATTGTTGCCTTTTTTACAGCTTCTTGGTTTAACCGCGGTAAGCTGCCAGGTATACCTGCACAAACAGGACAGATGTTTTCATTTGGTCCAAATTCCCTATAGTTTGCCTTGCATGAACAGAACAATTTACTTTGCAAATTTGTCAATTGACAGTGAATCTCTAGACCAATTTTTGTCATATCGGAACCTCTGGAAGTGTAACTGTCTGCTCTAATGCGTGTGCTGCTTGTAATAGTAATTTATCGTTCATTGAATTTGCCAATAGTTGAATTCCAATCGGAAGTCCATTTACAATTTTAAACGGAATTGAGATTGCCGGTTTTCCAGTAAGATTTGCAGTGACTGTATTAATGTCAATCAGAAACAGGGATACGGGATCATCTATTTTTTCTCCAATTTTAAATGGCAATACCGGTACAGTTGGCGCAATTAAAAGATCAAATTTCTTAAATGCCTCGTTAATTTCTTTGGTTAATTTGGTCTTGACTTTCATTGCTTTCAGGAAATATTTTCCGGCATGACCTGCGGATGGAACAAATCCCCCGATAATCATTCTTCTTGTTACCTCCGGACCAAAGTTCCTTCTTGCCTTTGAGATGTATGAATTAAACTCATACCCCTCAACTGGAAAATCATAACCGTATCTTAGATTATCATACCTTGCAAGGTTACTTCCAGCTTCAGTAGCTGTGATTGTATAGTATGCTGCAACAGAATATTTTACCATTTCAAGTGACACCTCCTCGCAAACGGCTCCCAACCCTTCCAGTTTTGAAATGGCCTCTTTCGTGGCAGTTAGTACTTCGGGATCAATGCCATCGCCCATCATATCTGTAATTATTCCAATTTTTTTTCCTTCAATCCCCGAATCAATATTTGCCAAATAATCCTCATTGTTGTTATTTACCGTAGTGTTGTCATTAGGATCAATACCTGCAATTAGATTTAGCATGAATGCGGAATCTTTTACAGTTCTAGTTAGGGGACCTATCTGCTCAATACTGTTTGCATACGAGATCAATCCATACCTGCTGATTAATCCATACGTTGGTTTGTATCCCACAGCGGAGCAAAAACTTGCAGGGTTTCTAATGGACCCTCCGGTGTCTGATCCTAGCGATGCAACACATTCAAAGGAACTGACGGAAACTGCACTTCCGCCTGATGAGCCACCTGGAACATATTCTGTATTCCAAGGATTCTTGCTCGGACCATATGCGCTAAACTCAGTAGTCAGACCCATGGCAAATTCGTCCATGTTTGCTTTTCCAATAAAAATTGCATCTTGTTTTTTTAATTTGGAGATTACAGTTGCGTCATAGGGCGCAATAAAATTCTCAAGCATCTTTGATGCACACGTGGTTTTGCTGTTTTTGATGCACATGTTGTCTTTAATTGAGACGGGCATTCCAAAACAAGATCCTACGTCCTTGCCCGATTTGATTTTCTTATCTAATTCGCGAGCTTGATCAAGGGCCTTGTCATTAATGGACAGAAACGCATGCAGTTTATCCTCTACACTGTCAATCCTTTCAAGGGTTTTTCCAATAAAATCCTCTACGGAAATATTTCCATTTTTTGCTTCTTCAACAAATTCAAGGGCAGAGATTTTTAGATTCATCATGACATCTTTGGTGCGTGCACATAGGTTCCTTTGTAGTGGTTCATTTTCTCAATCAACTTATCTTCAAACGGAATAAATTCATCTTTTCTTAAACTCTCAATTGAAATTTCAGGCATGGATATTTCTTCAGACTCGACACCTGCAGAATCCAGAATGTCAAAATAACTGATCATTTTTTTTACTTTATCCAAATACTCGATGTGATCATCTATGTCTATTTTCATTAATTTTGAAACGTGTTCAATTTCTTCAACGGTAACCATTCTCTATATCCTACGTAGTTAATTTATCAATCTTCATATAAAATGTAGGTGAAAAGTAGAAGGATCTCAGGATCAGATGACAATGCAGTCCCATAGACCCTGGTTTGGTCATCATATGCCGTAATATCGACAGACATTCTTGCACATGTTTGACAATATTTTGTAAATCTCTTTATGCATGTTTTCAGTTATGAATAGGATGGTTCTGATACTAATTGCAATTGTAGTTGGAGTTCTGGCGGTAGCAATTTTGATAATAAAGGCAACCAAAACCCCGCCTCAGGACATAGTGGGAATGAACATAACCTGCAAAAAATGCGGAACGCAAACAAATGGATTGGCATGTCCCAAATGTAAAAACAAATCTCAATCCTTTGGCGTTTGAAGAGTCAACGAATCCGTTAAATCAAAACCTGCAAAGTTAAAAAAACGGAATTTGTAGGATCATTGTTAAATATTATTTGTTCTTAAGATAACTAACAAGAAATCATCATCTCTGCGTCGTAGAATGATGAGTATGGAAGACGATTCATGTTAGGACTCATTTACGTTCAATGTTTTCCCCCCTTTTCTTGTTGTTTTAAAATTTAGAAATCCTGAGATGCTTCGATATTGTCTGTGTGTGATCTGTCGTCTCTGTGATGGTTTGAGCCACAAGGTAGGAGCAATAATCCCGAAAGATGCGTTAGTTTGAATTATCGCAGCCCAGCATTACCCATGGCAATACTATGATTTGACAAATTTCCATAAATAAAAAAAACAATGAAAAAATTGATTTTATAGGTAATTTTGGTTATAGAAAATTTGTGCCTAGATTAACATGAATTCCAGTTCGGTTCAAATCCCCTTTCTTTTCATGTTCCTTTGTAATCTTGGCTTGATT
>JACNFV010000177.1 GCA_014384445.1 Candidatus Nitrosopumilus sp.
ATGAAAATGCTCAGGCTTTAATTGCCAAAAAAATTGCAATTAAGGTTAGGTGGGAAGATTAGGTAGAAATTATACCCACTATCACTATAAGCTATGTCTCATACTGGAGTAGAAGTTTTTGATTATCTTTTATATACAATTTATCCAGTAATTGGAATTTTCATCGTTGAAATGATTAGTAGATTAATCAAAGCTCCAAAATGGATTAAACTTTGGACTCAGGCAGTTGTATCTGTATCTTTTGGTATTTACTATTGGTTCATCTTACCCGCACCACAAAATTTTCCATTGACTGCAATGGTCATGTTTGCATTAGCAATTGCTTTAGTCTATCAAGGAAGACGTGCAAAAATTTCTCCTGAAAAAAGCCCTTATTGATTTTAAGATTTTCCAAAAATTCGTTTAAAGATACTTCCCTTGCTTTTACTTCCATCACGAATTATTTTTCTCTCTCCAAATCTTTCTGATCTAATTTGGCGTAATTTTACACATCTGTGTTCTTCTGGAAGTCTATGTTCTGCACAAAATGGATCCTTGCAATAACTACAATGAAATGGCATCTCTGTCATATCTCCACAATAAGCACAATTTTCAGATATCATAAGTTAGCATAGGTTTTTTCTTTTAAAAAAGTTGTTAGATTATTTTTTTAAGATTATACTAGTTTTCTAAACATTTTTAGTATTGCTTTATCAAAATGTAGATGTTATATGATGATTAATGGTAAAGTTGCAATAATTACTGGAGCAAGTAGCGGTATTGGGGAAGCTACTGCCTTAACTCTAGCTAAAGCTGGTGTTAAGGTTGCAATTGGTGCTAGAAGAATAGGAAGATTAGAAGAATTATCAAAAAAAATTATTGCTAACGGCGGAGAAGTATTCTTTCAAAAATTGGATGTAACAAAAAACGAAGAATGTAAAAATTTTGCTAAAGCAGTTTTAGACAAATGGGGTTCAATTGATATTTTAGTAAATAACGCAGGTCTAATGCCATTAAGTTTTTTCAAAAATCTCAAAGTAGATGAATGGGATAGAATGATAGATGTAAACATCAAAGGCGTGTTATACTGTACAGGCTCAGTTATTTCTCATATGAAAGAAAAAAAATCTGGACATATAGTTAATATTTCATCTGTAGCTGGCAGAGTTGTATTTCCAGCAGGTAGTGTTTATTGTGCAACAAAATTTGCCGTGGCAGCATTTACTGAAGGATTAAGACAAGAATTTAGCGTTCGCTCAAACATTAGAGTAACTAGCATTGAACCTGGAATAGTTGCAACAGAACTAACTGATACAATAACTGACGAATCCCTTCAGCAATTTGTAGAGCATGGAAAAAAGATGGAAACATTACAAGCACAAGATATTGCTAATGCAATCTTGTATGCTGTAGATTCTCCATCACATGTTAATGTCAACGAAATTTTGATTAGACCTACATCCCAAGAAAAATAAGTTGTCAAATATTCCACATGTTGTAATTTTAGGTGGAGGATTTGGTGGTCTTTCTGCAGCGAATGAAATAAGAAATTCATTAGATTCATCTAAAGTAAAAATTACAATTATTGATAAAAAAGACTGGTTTATGGTTGGATATGCAAAATTATGGATAATGAATGGAACTAGAACTTTTGAAAATTCTATTGGCTCATTAAATGAACTACCAAAAAAACAAATTAATTTTATTAAAGATGAAATTATTGAAATTAATTATAATGATAATTTTGTAAAAACAAATTCTGAAAATATTTCATTTGATTTTCTTATCATTTCAATGGGGGCAGTATTGGCACCAGAAAGAGTTCCAGGTTTAGTAGAAAATGGATTTAATTTGTATGATCATAATCAGCTTGATGAGATTCATCAAAAATTAGATAAAATAGAATCTGGAAAAATTGCTATTGTAATTATGGCCATGCCTTACAAATGCCCTCCAGCACCTTTTGAGGCTAGTTTGCTAGTTGATTCGATGCTTAGAAAGAGAGGAATACGAGATTCTGTACAAATTGACTTTTACAGTCCTGCTCCAATTACACTACCTGCAGCAGGTCCTGAAGTAAGTAAAAAAATTCTTGATTTAGTAAATTCAGAAAAAATCACTTTTCATAATTCTAAAAAAATTATTCGTGTAGAACCTAAAAAATTAATTTTTGAAAATGATGAATACAGTTTTGATATTCTTTTAGCAATTCCACCACATATTGCACCTAAAGTTATCTATGATTCTAATTTAGCAAAGGAGCCCGGATTTATTCCAATTAATAGAGATTGTAAAACACCGTATGAAAATATTTTTGCAGTTGGCGATGTTACAAGCTTAGTTGTTACTGATTCAATGGCAGTACCTAAAGCAGGAATTTTTGCAGAAGGGGAAGGAATTGCAGTTGCAAAAAATATTGTCTTAAAACTTGAATCAAAAGAATCATCAGCTTTGTTTGATGGTAAAGGTGGATGCTTTTTAGAATCTGGTAGAGATACAGCTTCAATAATTGAAGTAGACATGTTTGCAGATCCAAAACCTTCTACTCGTTTAACAGAATCCACCAAAGACAATCTTTCTAAAAAATTAGATTTTGAAAAAGAAAGATTATCAAAATGGCTATGAACTATCTTTTTGATTTGTTTCTCTAGTTAGGTGTCCCAATATAGCTTTTATTTCAACTCCTAAATCTTGATTATTTTTTGATAAATTTAGTTTTTCAGTAAGTTCATTTTTAAAATTTTCATCTTCTAATTCTATACTTCTTTTTTGAACACAGTCAATATGATCTTTATCTGTAGCTGAAATTTTATGACAAATATTACATAATTTCATAATTTCTATTTGTTTATGGGACGATTTAATAATTTCATTTTATGCCTGTGCTAGGTATCTGCAGGCTCAAATTCTGCTAATTCCATTATAATTTCAATATTTTGAGTAAATTTTCAAAATTTTCTCGTGTTTTTTCTAGCTTGTATGATTTTAAAGCATCAATAATTTTTTCTTTAGAAGAATTTTTATAAATTTTTTGAGATTGTTTTGCAATACCTGATCCAATAAAGAATGCTTGAGTAATTGATGTTACATTTGAGGGCTTTCTTTTTGTACTAGAACTTTCAAAATCAATTAGAGAAACTTTTGTTTTACCTACAATAACATGTTTTGAAATATTACTTAATTCGCCATGGTCAAATCCAATTTGATCTAATCTATAACAATCTTCTAAAGCACTTTTTATTGTAAATTTTAATTGTTTTACACTACCGGTACCTTTTAACATTTCAATCCAACCACTAAATTTTTCTCCTTCAAGATACTCCATAACTAAAAAATTTTTACTCACATCAATTATTTTTGGACCAACATTAACCGAATTTACTAATTTTAACAATACTGATTCATTTTTCATATTTTTTCTTTGAGAATCAATTCTTCTAATTTTTAGTGCAACTTCTTTATTTCCTCTTTTTACAAGTACTACAACTCCAACGTACCCCTTTCCTAAAATTTCTAAATTTCCAATTTTGGTAGGACCAGTAAAACAAACTGATTTTATTTTCAATTTTTCTAATTCATTAATTCTTGATTTAATTTGACGATTAGTTGCATTTGGATATCCTAAAACATTTGAGTATGGTTTTTCTGCAAGTTTTTTAATTGAAATGAAGGAGTGTGCCATCTACTGAAATCAACTGAGCTACTTCCTCTTTAATTGATTTACTTAGAGCTTTATTTCCTAGGAATACCTTAAAACCAGCTTTGAAATCCTTTTCAAGACCTTTTGGTATGCCTATCTCAAGATTTTTTTCCAAAAATTCTTTCATAAAACTTTCGGCATTCGTATGTTTTCTTTTTTCTAATGAAATTATTTTTCTATTATTTCCAACCCACACTAATTCTGCATTATTGAGATTTTTAGAAATAAAACTGTGGGCACTATCTTCTCTAAAAAACTCTGGTCCATTTTTTTGATATATTTCATTTATTTTTGTAGACTCTAAAAAGAAAATAAGATATGCTTCCTTTTGTTCATCTGTATGGGATTTGCTCCTAAGTACTGTAAATCCCCCTAATTCTAATTGTGTAGACAATGTTGATGTTGCTCTTTTAATTTGTCCCCATATAATATCGGAACTTCTGGTCTTAAATTCAAATTTTACAATTAGTAAATTACCCCAAAATTTCTTTGATATTTTTGATTTTTTAATTTTAAAAAATTCTAAACTTGGTTTTTCTTTTAATGCTCTACAAATTAGAATGAATTTTCCAATATTTTCATTTGAAATAGCAGCAGCTAAATTTCTATTACTATCAATTGGATCAATTA
>JACNFV010000178.1 GCA_014384445.1 Candidatus Nitrosopumilus sp.
TGTATAATGTATGAAAGACTTGCAGGAACAACTCTGTCTTATCAACTCTATCGAGTTGGAAAATGGTTGTGGGAAAAAGAAATTAGGAAAACATTCAATAAAATTGTCGAATACGTTGAACAACTTTCAGGAACAATAGAAGACGAGGGCGTAGATGTTCAAACTACAATAAACAAAATTTTTGGAAGACATCTCGATACAGATACATTCAACTATATCTTAAAAAGATTGAAAGACCTTGAACGAATTAAAAATGTAGATTTTGAAATTCTTTTACAATTAAGATCTTTTGGAGACAATATTCAAAATTATAGAGAATTAAACGGATTTATTTTTGCAGCTAATTCTAGACCATGGTTTGTACAAGGAGAAATGAAAAAGGCATTCGGTTTTGTTTTAGCTGTTCCATCATTATCCAGAGTCGTATCATATCAAACATCCGAAGATTTTGAAACATTTAGTCAATTTTCAAGTGTACATATTGAAAATAGTCAATTTTATTCTATGTTCAACAAACTAAAAGCTCTCAGAGGAAGAGATACGCAAACTTCTTCAGAATTGGCAAGCGTCGATATTCTAAGTTTTCTTTTTAGAAATATTAATGATTTAAAAATAATACATGCTTCACCAAAAATTCATCTTTTTACATTTACTCCCACGACTGGTGAAGAAGCAAAAAAATTTCAGGTTGCAAATTATTTTATTATTTTAGGTAAAATACAAGAATTCAAGAGAAGCGACATGTCTGGTAAAGAAATTGTCACAGTGGAAGACAATTCGGCCTTGATTAAGATGATGGTGGATGATCGAGAAATTATTCATGCCAATAAAAGTACCATCAAAAATACGACTGATTATTATTTTGAAAACAATACCCCAAATACAAAACAAATCAATCTTTCATATCGTGGATATTGTTTAATTTTTGGATATTGGGGGATGGATGAAGAGTATCCATGGATTTTTCACATGATACCACTTGGCCACAATATATCAAATAAGAAAATTGAAAAATTTAATTTTCTAGCACATATCAATACTAGAAAAAAGATCAGCGCCACAACTTTAGAAAAACTATTTCCGACAATCAATGAAATTCCGAAGGAAGTGACATCAGAGGGAGAATGGTCATACCTTATTAAACCTAATTGGGACCGAGAAGAATTCCTAAAGGCAGCAAAATCAGAAAAAAACAAATTCAAAAATGCATTGGAGAAATTTTTGGATGTGAATGCAATTTTTACGCCACTATATCTATCTGAAACCCCAGAAAAAGAATTTGCAGAATTTTATAGGCTTTCAGCAGATAAAATATGTTCAAAATGTGGACGTGAACTATTCAAAGTAAGTAATTCGGCCATCCAGCAACACATAGAAAATAACGATGGGAATATTTCTGTAGAAATCCAATCAATGTATAGCTACAACATTAACATTCCAGATACATTGAATTTAATTAAATCGAATCTCGGACAAATTATTTCTTTGAAAAATGAAGGTAAAGCTACTGAGTTCATTAGTGAATTCTTCAAGGAGAAAAAATTTGTTTTTGGAGATATGGATATAATTTCTTGCTGCAAAATAATTCACGATATTTTGATATGTATCAAAGAAATGAAGCAAAGAAGAATATTTTTTCAATTTCACAATAGTCCTGATTTAATTCGTATGTTCCTTGAGATAGAAAAACCTCGTAAAATTCATGTTGGAGATCCAAAGGTGTTGGAACTTAGTTTAGGTAAAAACTGTGTAGAGCATGGTTCTGTAGAAGATGATACTTTCCATGTTGGTGGAATCATTTCTAAAATGTTGATTCAATATGCAAGAGAAGCATTTGCCAAAAATCAACAAAAAAGATTTTCTTCAAGCTCACAAAAAATCAAGGAGGCATGTAGTGAATGGCACAATACAGTAGACGCAACAATTGAAAATAATTCAATAATCCCTACTGAAAAAATACTAGATTTCAAAAACAAATGGACTGAGTTACTCAACGAGATAAATGATGAGACATTTTCAAACTTTGAAGGGAAAAAAATTGATCTTTCTAAAATCAAATCCCTTGACATAGATCATATAGTATTTTTCATTACATGTTATCTTGTATCAAAAAAACAATTTCGAACTGTGGAAGACTGGAAGAGTTTAATGCACAAAATTGCAGAATCCAAAAGATTGCAAAGATCAGAGGCTACAAGGCAAACAGGGAACATATCTGACAAGAATTTGATTTACGTGCAACTGCACAGAGATTTTTGAATTTTCACTACAAAAGTGTGCTTGGAGGTAAGGAACCTTTTGGGACTGATGTATTGTATAGTGATTTAAGCCAAAGAATGGTGCACTGTACTTCAGAATCTAGAAATCAAAATAGTCAAAAATTCAAAAAATTAAAATCTATTAGGTTCAACTCTGGCGAATTCAGAGAATTGTGTAAAAAATTGCTATGTGGGGATATTGGCAATATACAAAATGCTGAAAATTTTCTACGAACCTATTCTAGAAAAAAGAACGAACCAAATAACAAATTCAAACAAAGAGGAAAACCCCATGATTATTCCCTAGAAGCAAAAGCAATGATGTCGGATTGGGCAGATTCTAAAACAGTAACAAAAAAGAAAGATAAGAATTTCAAAAAGAAGTTTGAGAATAAAAATGAAAAATATGCTAAACCAAACAATGCCCGCATCCCAATTAAACAAGATAATTTTGGAAGAGATCTTGAAGATCTTGGAATGGAATGGGAACGCGCACGAGATGCTAAATCGCAAACACATGCTCCTCACATATATCAGGAAATAAAGAATTCGCTTCAGCCAAAAGTACATGATTTTATGAATTACTATTCAAAAACATGTCCGGCAATTAGCAGGTTACGAGGAAAGACATTAGAGGCAAAAGAGATTAAAAAATTCTTCAACATAGTTTCTCAAATGAGATATCCATCACAAGAAGATGTTACAAAGTTGATGGGTGAAGTATGATCTTTTTTAACTAGGAAATTATTAGAAGTGGATATCCAAAACTTTTGATATTTGTTTAAAGAGTTTTTCAGATAACATAGGAGGCACTGCATTTCCAATCTGTGTATATTGTGGACATGAAAATTTACGTTGTCGTCCTCCCGTGGTTCTTGGTCCTAAAAATACAAAATTATCTGGAAATGATTGCAATCGTGCCATCTCACGCACAGTTGGAATCCTATTTTCCTTGTAGTGTATCAAATCCTCGGGTAATGTTGTAATTGTCCTGCTTGTTTTGTTTGGATGTAATCTGTAATAGTCTCGCTTGAGTGTATCTGATTTCTTTAATGCATTCCGGCCATCCATGCCAGGAGGTACCTTGGAAAAACGTTTTTGAATTTTGTTGGAATGCTTTGCAGATTTATGATTGTGTAAAGTTTTGGTGCCTTTTCTCATTTTCTTTTGATATGGTGTTAATGGTTTTATGTGATAAGTATCTGAATGATCATCTAGTCCCAAGAAAGACAAGTCAGATATTGCATCCTTGACAGAAACAGGTTTGCTCTTTGAGGGTTTAGGAAATATTTTTTCAGTTGGAATTGGTTTTAATGAACCCACAATAAATACACGATTTCTCATTTGTGGAATTCCAAATTCATCTGCAGAAAGAACTTGATAAGTTACATGATATCCATTATCCTTAAAATTTTTAATTATTGTCTTCATTGTATCTCCTTTACCCATGCTCAACAGACCGCTTACATTTTCCATCACGAATATCTTTGGCTTGAAAACTTTTAGAAATTTACCAACCTGCAAAAATAATTTACTACGAGGATCATTTGGATTCCTCTTGCCTGATGTTGAGAATCCTTGACAAGGTGCACCTGCAACTATTACATCAACACTTTTTCTTTTAATTCTTCTTGAAACTTCCCTTGGATCGATTTCGTTTATGTCTCCTTGTTCAACTACGACCTCTGGAAAATTATGCTTGTATGTTTTCAAGGCATCACCGTTTAGATCATTTGCATATACGATTTCATATCCTGCATTTTCTAATCCCAAACTCATCCCACCACAACCTGAGAACAAGTCAATCACGGTAGGTTTTGCTATCATTGAATCACTATCCTGGTTTAGCAAGTATGATTAAAAAGCTTCTGAGACTACAAATTCGATCTAATATCAAATCCAAATCAATTTACCATAAATCTTAATTGTATCCACAAGATCTGATCAAGCGTTTATGGTAAATTTAGTAGATAAATTAAGGGAGATTTCAGTAAATGATATTTTCAATACCCCTTCCATGAAAAAGACATGGCCAAAA
>JACNFV010000037.1 GCA_014384445.1 Candidatus Nitrosopumilus sp.
TTATAGTGCTGCGTCTTCTGCCCAACCTTTGATGAAGATACCGTTTTTGTGAAGAGGTACTGGTTGTCCAGCAGTGTAATTCATTGGTCTCATCCAAAAGATTGATTTTGTTGGGCATACACCTATGCATGCACCATCAGAAATACATCTCTCTGGGTAGAAAACGAATGCTTTTCCTCTTTTCCAGCCTTCAACAGGTTTTACTCTAAGGACATCAGGACCAAGAGTTGTACAGATTTCTACACATAGTGCACATCCGATACATCTTTGTTCATCAATGTCTGGAAGTATTGCTATTGGCATTACAAAGATAAAATGTCAATATGTCTATTTAAACCATGATTGAATATCATAACTCTGTTATGAAAATGATCGAAGAAAAATGTATGCGCAGAATCCAGAATTAAAAAATTTAAAAAACAAAAAGTTACGTGATATGCACGCTTATTTTCTCATTGCATCAATTTGACCAGAGGTTACCCAATCGAGTAATTCTGCTGATGACGGATTAAGGTCTGCTTTCTTGTTCATAAGATTGTTAACCCAAATCCAATTGATCTGGTTTAGAAGTACTTTATTTCCTTCATCGCCTGCACGAGTTTTTGCTACGACAGCTTGGTCTTGTTCTGCTATCCATTGATCATAGGTTCTTCCCATGAGGATCAAATCTTAGCTGACACTAATTAAAGCTTTTGTCGATTCTATGTTAAGAATAATGATCGACGTATAACTACAAGGGTTTTAAGGTCGGAAAAAATCCATGTAATCCTTGGACATTCAAGTATTAGGTGCTGCAAACGAAGTAGGCAGATCAGGATTTTTAGTTAATTGCAATGGTACGAAATTATTATTAGATTATGGAGTAATGTTTGGAAGAAGAGGTTCACCACCAAAATATCCTCTACACGTAAAGCCTAAAGATTTAGATGCGATTATAATCACTCACGCTCATTTAGACCATTCAGGAAACGTTCCATCATTATTTGTAAGTGGCAATACAGATGTTTATGCAACTCCACCAACATTTGATCTTTCAAAATTATTAATTAATGACATGTTAAAAATTGAAAAAAACGCACATCCATTTGGATTACCAGAACTAAACAACATGATGAAGAATGCAAAAGAGATTGATTTTAAACAAAAAGTAACTAAAGGTAATGCAACTTTTGAATTTAGAGAATCAGGACACGTAATTGGCGGAAGTACTGTTTTAGTAGAGTCAGAAAAGAAAAAATTGTTCTACACAGGCGATATCAAAACAAACGGATCAAGAATGTTAAAAGAAATGGATACAGACATCGGAGAAATTGACATGTTAATCACCGAAAGTACATATGCCAAAACAGAACAGATTCCTAGAAAAACATCAGAACAGGGATTAATAGAATTTGCAAACGAAGTAATGGATAGAAAAGGAATTTTATTTATTCCATCATTTTCAGTTGAACGCTCTCAAGAAATGGCATGCATTTTACGAAGTGCAAATTTCAAACATAAAATCATAATGGACGGAATGGCACTAAAAGTTAATGAAATAATGTTTAAGCATCCAGAATACCTAAGGGATCCTAAAATATTTGCAGAGGCAATTAAAAGTTCAACAGCAATTAGAGAACATGCAGAAAGAAAACGTGCAATGGGAGAACCATGTGTCGTAATATCTCCAGCTGGAATGTTAGTTGGCGGTAACGCAGTGTATTACTTGCAACAATTATCATTTGATAGTAAAAACGGAATTGCTCTAGTTTCTTACCAAGGCGAAGGTACACCAGGTAAAAAATTACTAGACACAGGTAAAGTAGCAACCAGAGGCAAAGATCTCACTGTAAAAGCAGAAGTCAAACAGTTTTCATTTTCGGGACATGCAGATAAAAAAGAATTGTTTGCAATGATGAAAACAATCAAAGGAAATCCAAAAGTATGGACAGTGCACGGCGATTCAGAATCATGTCAAATATTTGCCAAAGAAATTCACGAGCAATTTGGTTTTGAAGCATATGCACCAATGGTAGATGACAAAATAACCATCTAAGATGAGAAACCAATTTTCAATAGACGTAGATAATTCAATAAACAGTGGTCAGGTTTTTCTTTGGGAAAAATATGGGTCGGACTGGTATGGAATAAACGGTCAAGACATACTAAAGATAAATAAAAATGCAGCTATCAAATCAATTCAAAATTCAAAGACAAGTTTTTTTAGAAAAAACGACGACATGCAAGAAATAATTAAATCAATTTCAAAGGATAAAACAGTAAAAGAAGCCATAAAACAATACGAGGGGCTAAGAATATTCAAACAAGACCCATTTCAGTGCATGATTTCTTTTATTATTTCATCAAATTCCAATATCCAAAAAATTAAAAACAGTCTAGAAAAAATAACTAAAAAATTTGGAGAAAAAGTAGAAATAGAAAATAAAGAATTTTTTTTATTTCCCAAACCAGAAAAACTTGCAAATGCATCAATTGAGGAAATTAAAAGATGCGGAGTGGGATACAGGGCCCCATTCATAAAGCAAGCTGCAGAAATGGTTCTCTCAGAAAAAATTAATTTCAAACATTTAGAAAAATTAGATTACAAAGAAGCAAAAAAAAATATTTGCTTGATCCCAGGTGTAGGAAACAAAGTAGCAGATTGTATATTATTATTTTCCTTGAATAAATTAGAAGCATTTCCGTTAGATACATGGATGATTAAGATTTTAGAAAAATATTATTCAAATGAATTTAAAATAGAAACTAAAACAATCACACAAAAACAATACGAAATACTTCATGAAAAAATTGTAAATTATTTTGGCCCATACTGCGGATATGCTCAGCAATTTTTATTCAAAATGGAGAGAGAGAGTCATAATAAAAAATGGCTGTAAACCCTTAAAACAGCAATTAATTTGGAAGTCTCTGGGCCTATGGCGCAGCATGGATAGCGTGTTGGACTTCTAATCCAAAAGTCATGGGATCGAAGCCCATTGGGCCCACTTAACAAATTATTTATTCACAGCAACAAGGAATGCTGTATGGGGGATTTAGAATTTAAATTAAATTCAACAGAAATTCGTCAAAATTCAGATATTACTGGAACAATTACGGTGTCATATCCAGGACGATATGATGGGGTAGTAGTAAATACAACAATATTGGATTCAAATGAGCACATCATCTACAAATCATACAATCAAAAAAAGATCTCACAGCACGTTTCAAGGTTATTCATCAATAAAGACACAATGCCTGAAAATAAGGCAGAATTTACAGCAACAATTGAGTTTGAGCCCAAACAGGAACATGAAGTAAAATTTAGAGTATCAATAATTGAACAACATAAGGAAATTGAAAGTAAAATAATTTTTGCAAGTTATTCTAACTAAAATCTGCTTTTCTCAACAATTAATGATCCTATCATCCACGGATGTGGATCACAGTGGTAATGCAATTCTTGGGGTTCGGTGAATAGGAACTCATAAGATTCTCCAGGCATTACAACTCCTGCAGAACCAAACTCACCGCTGTATGAATCGATATGTCTATGATCTGCAGTTACAGTATGTGGTGTTGCATCATCGTTCATCCACAACACACGATTATCTATTGTCAAAGTTATTTTGGGACTGTTTGGAACATAGCTAGGATTTCCTTCAGTTGCTGCACCTTCAGCAATACTAATGATAAAATCTTTAGTCGGTTCCAAAATATGTATGTCGACAGATGGTTTTTCTAAAGATTCAGGAAGCCAAAATGACGTATAAAATACAATGACAGCACCCATGCCAATAATTAATGCAATCACACCAATACCATATGCATGACTTGATGCAGGAGCACTCATAATTTTTGTAAATCTTCCAAGTTCTTATAAAGCTTCTTTAGATTTTTCAGGATTAAGGTTTTGTAATATCTTGAGAACCTAAATTAGAATCATTGTTTCCAACATCTAATTCAGCTTTAGTTGCTGATGTTGGAACTGTAGGTGCTAATTCTTTTGGTTTTTCTTCAGAAGTAGAATCATCTGAAAGTTTTGGTGCGTCACTAGTTGAATCTGCAGTTATTTCTGGAACTACTTCTGATTCAGATAATTCAGGCAAGTCTTCTACAATTCTTACAGGTGCAGGTGGTGGTGCATTCTTTTGTTGGCTCATTGCATATCTGTAGATATGGAAGAATGCTGCAAATACCAGCAAGATAATTCCAATTAAGAATAATGAAATATTCTTCATTCCAGTTAAAGCTGCATTGTATGCTGCAATATTG
>JACNFV010000143.1 GCA_014384445.1 Candidatus Nitrosopumilus sp.
GACTTGACCATTAGTCAAACCAGTAATCTCGATTGAAGAAGACAAAGCCCCTATAGTTGCTGGAATAAATAGAATTGAAAAAGCATCTGGAATCCAATATCCTGTTGCTTATGTTGAACCTTCTCTTGTACTTTCTTCGTCAAATTCATATGAATATGGAATATTATTTGCCAGAACAATTCCTGTTATGTTTGAAGAAAATTTTCAAGTGGTGATTCAAATCACTGCGCCTTTAATCGCTTATGGATTAAAGGGTACAATTCATGCTATTTTGGCTCATGAATTTTTACATTTTTTAGAATTAGTAAGAAAAATTTCTAAAATGGAGTTAATTTCTGATGAAATTTCTGGAAATCTATTTGAAAATGTCTATAGTGACGAAACAAGATTATTTGAACCAAAAGCTGTTTTCAAAGACAGAGTATTGTTGGATCATATTACAAAAAAATTTCCTGCTGGATTTCGTGATTACAAACTTGAAGATAAAACAATAAAATTTTGGGCTGATAGAGATTTGCCTAAATCCAATATTTCTTTAGATACTAACAATGTAAAATTATCTGTTGAATCTTTGTCTAAAATAAAACTTGATTCTAAATTTATTTCAAAAATTGAGCAGTTAGAAGAAAAGAGCTCAAAAATTAACAAGAAAAAATTATATTAGATTTTAGTTATTTGAAATTTTTATTATTATTGTTTAAATTCTGTTAATCCACATTTTCCACAGGTGTTTCTATCCTTATGTTCTGACATGGCAACTCCTTTACCGCATCTTGAACAGTTTTTCTTAAGTTTTGTTGTTTTATCTCCATCAATTTTAAAATATTGGTATACTTTTGGACTAGAACCTTTACTGCCTTTCTTTTCCACAGGCATTATTCTGCTTTCTCCTCTGCTGCTGGTGCTTCTGCTTTCTCCTCTGCTGCTTTTTCTACCTCAGCTATTTTTGCTTTAGTTTTTTCTAGTCTTGAAAAAATAGTTGGATTAACGTGTTTTTTTGCTAATCCTTCATCATCATAAACATAGAAAGTTCCTGTTACTTTTGACATTCCAACATGTGTTTTTAGTCTCATTGAAATTACAACTTTTCCATCTAATTTGAATTCCTTTGTGACCATGTCTACTGCTTCCATGGTTTTGAGTTTACCTCCTAATCCTGCAAAATCGCAGGTTAGTTCTCTTCTTGATAAGAAAGCGTTATTGACATCTGAAACTGTCTGAATAAGTGACATGTATCCAAAATCTTTTGGATATTTCATATAAACCTAGTTGAATTTACACAAGAAATTTAAGAAAATACTGTCAATATATCCTATGGAACGATATTTGATACATTTAAAAAATAAAAAGCATATTCCTGTAAATTCTCGTGAAATACTTCATAGATCTAGGGATCTAATATCTGGGATGGATGCACATATCAGACTTGCTAGAGTCGCTACAAATTTTATTGAATTTGATGTTGCAATTGAAACAAAAAATGTAGATGCCCTTGTTGAAAAATTGATTCCTATTGGAGATTTGGATAATACTCGACATGTAATTGAGGAAGAGATAGAAATCGATCAGGGGATTAAAGATGGTATTTTTTATTTCAATCATGAGCGATTTTGGGAATGTCATGAAGCTTTTGAAGGTGTTTGGAAGCAATGTTTTGGACGTGAAAAAGAATTAGTTCAAGGAATTATTCTTGTAGCTGTTGCATATGCTCATGCTCAAGAAAATGAATTGCGTATTGGTGTTGCAATGTTAACTCGTGCATTAGAAAAATTGGGTACATCTCCATCCATGTACCATTCGATAGATGTAGAAAGAATAAGAAAGAAATCTATTGAAATGCAGCAAGTAGATGATTTAATTATATTTGAGATCTAATTAATTCTAAAGATTTTGTAATTACTTCTGCACCTTGAAGTAAACCCATACTGCCTTTCTTTGCTTGGTCTTCCGTCATTCTTGTCGTGCCGTCATTTTTAATAAAATCAGCTGAAACTATCAGTGGTACTGGATCATCGCTGTGTCCTTTGATGATACATGGCGTTGAATGATCTGCAGAAATAATTATTGCAACTTTACTTGAATCAATATTTTCTACTAGTGTTTTAAAAAAGCGTTGATCAATTTCTTCTATATTTTTCATTTTACCTGTGGCATCTCCATCATGACCAAATTCATCTGGTCCCTTGAGATGAACGTATATTGCATTTTGCGTTTCCATTGCCTTTGCTGCAACTTTTGCTTTTTCTTCATAATCTGTTAAACCTCCTGCTTCAAATGCTTTCATCTTGAGAACTTTTGAAATTCCAACTTCAACTGGCATATCCACTATGCATGAAAATTGCATTTCATGTTTTTCATTAATCAGCTGTACATCTGGATATTTGTTACCTGCATCTCTTAGCAATATACAACTAAGTTGTTTTTTATTTTCTTCTTTACGTTTTTTATTTATTTCACTTTCCCTCATAATTTGTATTGCTTGTTCTGAAAATTCATTTACTAATTTTGCTGTAAAATTAGAATTTTCTGTATCCTCTAACGGTACACATTTTTCAATTTTTGAAAAGTCTCCCACAGCTTTTGCCACTCCCATTCCTCCAATGTTACTATATGCTGGATCTGTATTTGTTATTCTGGATGATAATTTTTGAGATGACGTTCTAATTCTAATTGTTACTCTGTGTCCTATTGTCGGAAAAACCACTATTTTTGTATCTGGATCTGAAAATTTTATTTTTTCTTCTAATTCTTTTGCAATTCCATCTGCATCTTCTTTTGCAATCTGCCTGCCTGCTCTTCTATCTGTGATTACTCCTTCTTCATTTAATGTTGAAAAATTACCTCTTAATGCTAAATCTCCGTTTTTAAAATCAATTCCAACCCCTATTGCTTCTATTACTCCCCTTCCTGCGTAATCTGCATGGTCAAATTTGTAACCTAGCATATTGAAAACTGCAATGTCTGACTCTGGTGCTATTCCTTTTCCTACTGAAATTACTTCCCCCGTTACTCCATTACTTGCAATTTTATCCAATGTGGGTGTTTTTGCAGCTTCTAACGGTGTTTTTCCATTTAAATCTGGATGTGGCAGATCCCCTACCCCATCTAAAAGAACGTAAATTATTTGTACTTTAGAATTATCCATCTAAAACCCTGTTAGGTAAATTTTTGATCTCTGTTTTAAATCTTACAATGTATTTGCGATCATTTTATTTTTTTTAAATTTTAATTTTAAAAAATAAATTTTACCGTATATTCTTTTTACTATTTTTTTTGATTTAATTTCAGAAAACGTTTTAAGATACAATCACATTGAATTACCATTATGGGTGATATGCGTAAGGATTATGTTTCTGAACGTTTCATGATTGTTTCAAAAAAAATTGATAAAGTTATTGATCCTAAAAAATCCCCTTTTGCTCCTGGTAACGAGTCCATGACAAATCCATCTGTTTTATCTCTTGTTGAAAAAGATGGTGTCTTACAACGTCTTCAAGATAACGAAGATGATTATGTTAAAGATTGGTCTATTCGTGTTTTTGAAAGTAAAAATCCTATCGTTTCAATTGAAACTGAAAATTCTTACAGCGATAAACCGTTTTACAGTGAACCTGCATATGGCTATCACTACGTAATTGTTGCATCCCCAAATCCTAAGGATACATTTGCAACAATTCTTCCCGAACAATGGTCAAATGTCTTAGTTGTTGTTCAAGATAGATTGAGGTGGCTTTATACTCAAAAAAGTGTAACATATGTTTCAATTTACGGTGATAGTGGTGAATTGGCTGGAAATGCTAATCCTCATCCTCATTTGAATATCCTAACTTTTTCAACTATTCCTCCAGTTATAGAATCTGAGGCCGAGGCTACTCATAAAATTTTGAATGAAAAAGGAGTTTGTCATATGTGTCAGACTATAAATGAAGAACTTAGTGGACCCAGACAAATTCTTCAGACTGACGGTTTCATTGCTTTTTCTCCTTGGGCTCCGTCATATCCTTATGAATTTTGGATTGCTCCAAAAAAACACAGCACTAGTTTTTCAAAAATTAGTCAAAAAGAAATTAATGACTTGGCTCTAATTTTACGAGCAACTTTGGGTGGATTGTCTAATACTGTTAAAGGAGTTTCTTACAATTTTGCTTTTCACCTTTCACCTGAAAAGAAAAATACTCGACAAATTCACTGGCATATTGAAATCTATCCAATTACTAAACCTTGGTCAGGATTAGAACGTGGATATGGAGTTTTCTTAAATGATGTGTCTCCTGAGGATGCTGCTGAAAAACTTGGAGCTGCATGCCGAAAAGAATTAGCTAATCTTGTTGGCATTATTTGATTTTCTGAATGGTTTATTTATCAACTATAATTAGTTCATAACATGGCAATTGACAAGTGGCTTGCAGTTACTAGTGTTGGTCTTTTTGCAATGTTTGCCGGTGAGATGATTTCTGTTTATTATTTTATGATGACTGTTCCTTTAGATTCTGTAGTTGCACAAGGTTTTCAACCTGATCCAAAATTAATTCAATTTGTCTCAATTGGTGCGGCTCCTGCTGGAATTTTAGCTGCAGTTGCTTTTATCATGTCTAGAAATTATGGCTCAAAACAAATTGGAACTTTAATTATTGTTGGAGGAATAATTTTACTAGCAGGTAACCTTATTGCATATTCTATGATTGATTCTTTTCCTGAAGTCTATGTTACTAATGCAGTAGTATTTGTTCCATTATTATTTATGGCATTATCTGCACCTGTGATGGCTGTCGGTTCATCTTTGATTCTAAAAAGAAAAAAACAACCAAAGAAACGATTTTTCTAGATGTGATCAAATCTTAATTCATTTGAATTATGCTTGAATCCTAATTTTTCATAAAATGGTTTAACACTGTCTGAACAATCTAAAATTGTCTTATAGCATCCGTGATTTTCTGCAATTTCTAATACGTGGGTTATGATTTTTTCACCAATTTTTTTCCCTTGGAATTTTTTGTCTACGACAACATCTTCTATGTGCCCTACAACTCCCCCTTGATGAATAAATTTAGGCTCAATTAGAAGCGTTGTGGATCCAATTACCCTGCCTTCAATCTCTGCAATAATTATGATGTGTTCTGGATTTAATTTTATTTTCTTAAAAATTTCTAATGCTTTACCTTCACTCATACTACTAGTTTCTCGTAAGACATCCAATGTAGTGAGAAACCCATTTTTAAAATCCTTTTCTTCTAATTCTCTTATAATTACATCAGTCATTTCTAAATTTCACCTATTTTTTTATTGTATTCTTCACATGCTTGTTTGTATGACTCTTTATTACCAATATCCATAAATCCTTTTTTGGTAACGAAACTGTTTACTTTTTCTTTTCTTTTCATTGCTTTTTTAATTACATCGTCCATTCCGTATGATTTATTTTTTGGAATTAAACTGAAAACTTTTGGATTCATAATATAACATCCCATGTTGATATTTGCTTTAATTTCTGGTTTTTCATTCCAGCTTAACACTCTTCCATTTTTAGAAGTTTCAATCACTCCATATTGTAAATTTGTTTTATATTCATTTAGACTCATTGTGATGAATGCTTTTTTAGATGAATGTTGCTTTATCATATTTCTTAGACTAAAATTAAAAATTGAATCGCCATACAAACAAACAAAATCATCATCGATAAATTCTTCTGCAGTTTTAAGCTGCCCTGCTGTAGCTAATTGATTACTGGATACTGCATACTCTATTTTAATTCCAAATTTCTTTCCATCTTGAAAATAATCTTCAATTGATTTTCTAAGATAACTTACACACAGAACTATTGATTTAATTCCGTTATTTTTTGCCCAATTTACGAGGTGCTCCAAAATTGGCTTTTCCCCTACTAGTAACATTGGTTTAGGTTTATTGTTGGTTAATGGTCTTAGTCTTGTTCCTAATCCTCCAGCAAGAATTACCGCTTTCACAAACTTTATTTCAAATTTGAGTATTTATGTTCAAGGATGGATTTGTATTTTTATTCTAAATGATTTTCATTATTTTTTTTATGATTATGTCTGGTGTTTCACCAAACACTATGATCATTGGCTCTTTTCCAAAATCCCCTTTATGATAAATACAATCTGGCGATTTTTTTGAATCTTTAATTGATGTTTTAATCCCCCACGCTATGGTTGAACCTCTAATTTTTACATCTTGTGGTTCCTTACTTCTATCATATTCATATGTCACTAATTTAGATTTTTTAATTTTAGATATCGTTTCTTTTTTATATTTTAAATTTATTGCAGAGTGAATTTTTGGATATTTTTTACTCACTGTTAATAATGCAGTTGCAACATGTTTTGAACCCCCATATGATAAATCTCCTGCAACGATAATGCTTTTTCCAGCTTTGACTATTCTTCCAGAAATTCCCAGTATTTCTTTAATTGATTTTGGTTTTTCTTTAGAATATACAAAATTTGTTTGACATTCTGGAATATTTTTATAAATATTTTTTATTTTAGTAAATTCATTTATTGAATTTGATAATTTTATTTTTGTTTCATCGTGTATGTCTATATTTGTAATTACAATTCCTTTACCTATTTTTTTAGAATTTTTAATTGAATTCAGTGTAATTTTTTTTGCAAATTTTAATGACTCTTTTACATTTTTATTTTTTATAATTGCATACAATACTGCTGCTGAATGAATGCATCCACTTCCACGATTTATTTTTAAAATTTTTTTATCTGTAATGTAATATTTTTTATTTTTCTCTAACACAAAGTCTAACACTTCTTTATTTCTAGTTTCTACACCTGTAATTACTACATTTTTTGCTCCCATAATTTGTATTATTTTGGCAATTTTTTCAGGCGTATTTTTTGAATTAATTTTAGTTTTTGCTAAAATCTCAGCCTCAAATTTGTTTGGAGTGATAATTGTCGCAAGTGGTATTATGAATTTTTTAAAGTCATCCATCGCTGATTTTTTTATAAGCATTCCTCCTGTAGTTGATTTAATTACTGGATCTACTACGATTGGTATTTTTAATTTTTTTAAATTTTGATATATTGTTTTAATAATTTCTGAATTATACACCATTCCAATTTTTATTCCATCAATTTTAAAATCTGAAATTATTGACTCCAATTGATTTTCTACCATTTTTTTTGATACTGGTTCTACTATGCCAAAATTTGAGGTGTTTTGTCCTGTTATTGCTGTAATTATTGTTAATGTGTGAACATCAAATGTTGAAAATGTCTTGATGTCACTTTGAATTCCTGCCCCTGATGATGGATCTGAACCTCCTATTGATAATAAATTCACATCATTTACTAATTTCTAACACTAATCTATTTTTCCTTTATTTTTTTAAAATTTAAAAATTGTACTATCTATTTTATACTTGACTAACCTTTTTGCCATATGAGTAAAATTCCTATGGTTGATGATTCTGTTCCTGATCAACTACAATGTACTAATTGTTTACTTCCTATGCAATACCAAGAAAAAAAAAATGGTAAATTTCTTTGGCAATGTTTCAAATGTGGAAAAAAATATTTTATTTCTGAAAATATTGATGATAATATGGAAGAAAGTTGGAGTCCTCCTCGGTAATGGGCCCTTCTGAAGATGAATCTTCTACATCTGAAAACTTTGAATTTAATAATTACAAATCTTTAGTTTCTGCTGAAGTTGAATTAATTCAACGAGTTCTTGAGATTAGACAAAATTTTTTAAATTCTCCTGATTCTGAACGTATTGTTGAGCCTATTTTACAAAGAATTTCTAAAATAAGGTCTGAAAAATTAATTTTAGAAAAAAAATTTAATTTAATTTAATGATGATGAGTTGAGGGCTGTATAATGGAATCGTTGGAACAAAATTTATCTTCCATACTGTAAAATTCTCTTCCTCGATCAATGTATTCTCTAATTGTTTTCATATGTGATATTGTTTTTTAAAAATATCTGACTTATTATTTTATTAATATAGTGCTAACTTCTATTCGATCCAATTTCTAAATTAATTTCACGATTGTTTAAATCAGGTAAACGAGTACATAGTGTTATGGGAACTCAAATGACTTCTGCTCGAAGAGGCGTGGCAACTGATGAAATGAAGCAAGTTGCTAAAGATGAAGATGTTTCACTTGATTGGTTGATCCAGAAAATTGCTAAGGGTTCCATAATTATTCCTAGCAATAATGTAAGACCTCAAAAAATTCACAATGTTGGAATTGGTAAGGGTATGAAAACTAAAGTTAATGTCAATATTGGAACTTCAACTTTGAATGTAAATTTAGATGAAGAAATTGAGAAGGCTAAAGTTGCAGTAAAATACCATGCAGATACTATGATGGACCTTAGTGATGGTGGTGATGTTAAAAAAATACGTCAAACACTCATGGATAATGCGCCAATTACTTTTGGAACTGTTCCAATTTACGAAGCTTACAACTACGGTGTCGAAGTTCACAAAAATCCTTTGAATTTAACTGAAGATGATTATATCAAAGCATTTGAAAATAATGCAAAAGATGGGGTTGACTATACCACTGTTCACTGTGGAATTACCAAAGATATTGCAAAAAGAATTCTTAAAGTTCAACGATATGGTGGAGTGGTGAGCAAAGGTGGTACAATAACTGCTGCTTGGATGTTAAAACATGATAAAGAAAATCCATACATTACTCATTATGATTACATGATGGAAATTGCTAAAAAATACGATGTAACCTTTAGTCTTGGGGATGCATTAAGACCTGGTTCCATTTTAGATTCACATGATGAATTACAGGTACAGGAAATGATCAATATTTCTCGATTAACAAAAAGGGCTCACGAACAAGATATTCAAGTTATGGTTGAAGGTCCTGGCCATGTCCCATTAAATGAAGTAGCTGCAAATGTCAGATTAGCTAAATCCCTTATTGGTGATGTCCCTTACTATGTTCTTGGTCCTTTAGTTACTGATGTTGCTTCTGGACATGATCATATTGCAAGCGCTATTGGCGCTGCAGTTTCAGCAAGTGAAGGTGTAGATCTTTTGTGTTACCTAACTCCGTCTGAACATTTGGCATTGCCTAATGCTGAAGAGGTTAAAGCTGGATTGATTGCTTATAGAATTGCAGCTCATGCTGGTGATCTTGTAAAAATGCGTGATAAAGCCATTAAATGGGATATGGAAATGACTGAAGCTAGACGCACATTGGATTGGGAAAAACAACTTGCTTTATCTATTGATCCTGAAGCAGCTGCAAAAATTCATAATAGAACTGGACAACATCTTGGAAATAATGTGCCTTGTACTATGTGTGGAGGTGCATGTGTTTACATGATGTTACCTCAACAAAAAAAATACGATAAAGAAAATGAAAATTTACAACAAACTGAATAGTATTTTGTCTAGTTCAGGCACTGTTTCATGATTTTTTAATTCATTTACGTTAATCCCTTTAAATTCTGAATTTTTACAATTTAGTTTAATCTCTGTCTGTTTTGTTTCAAATAAAAATGAAAATATTTTCTACTCATAATTTTCATACTGTGTTGAAGAAATTTTTATTTTCTCTATGGATTTAAGAAATTTAATTTCATCTTCTACCATCACTACTTGCTCAAAAATTTCAATTTTTGCTCTTTTCTCTTCTTTTTCCATAATGCGTCTAACTCCTGACAACAACCCTTCATTGATCTTACTTTATCTCTTCTTTTTAGAATTAATAATTTATTATTATTTTTAATAAAAGATGTAACTATTTTTGTTGAATACACTTTATCTAATTTTCAATAGTTTTTGCCATCTTTGTGAGTTTTTTATATGAATCATTAAGATCTGAATGTTTCGAAAGTCTCTCTTGACAATTTTTAATATATTCAATCACTTCCTCTGTTTTTGATTCTTGAACTGATGTTAGTAGCCTGCCTACATCTTTCCAGAGATCTTCAGCAACCCTTCTGATTTCTGGATTTGCAATTATCGTTTCAATCAATTCTGGAGTTTCTGTCATTATACTTTCTGCCAATACCTTTTGGACTCTGAATGTTGTGCCTGACATTTTTTCTGTCAGTAATGATTTTTCATCTTTTGATATTATGTTTGCAAAAACTAAATTCATTAAATGCGTTAATCCTAAAATTATTGCAATTTTTTTATCATGTTCGATTGCATCAATTGTAACAAAATTTGCCCCCTCGAACAATTCTTTTGCAACTGTTAGTTCTTTTTTAGCATCTTTAATTGGAACTGAGATGATATTTTGGTTTTTGACTGTTTTTATTCCTGGACCAAACATTGGATGAATGCAAATTGGATTTATTTTATCTGGCATTTTTGATAATGATGATACAACTTTAGATTTTTCTGATGAAATTTCAATAAGATATGTTCCTCTTTTCATTTCTTTTGCAATTAATCTAATTACTTCTGGAGTTCTTCTTGTTGGTGTGCATAGAATTACATAATCTGCTTTCAAAATTGCACCTACTAGTGATTCTGATACTATTACATTTTTTCCAAAATCGTTACTTTCTGAATCATATCCTGTTACTTGATATTCTGAACCTGAAAAATAATTTGTAAACCATTGTCCCATTTGACCTCCTGCGCCGATAACTGTTAATTGTTTCACTGTTTTTCACTCATGATGTTGCCTAGTATATGCATTCCTTCCATTAGTGTTTTTTCATCTTGACATGCAGATATTCTGATAAAACCCTTGTAATTCCCAAATCCTTCCCCTGGTGCTACTGCGATTCCTTTTTCTAGTGAATTATTGGCAAATTCTACCCCGTCAAAGCCTTCTTGATTAATTTTTGCAAAAATGTACATTGCTCCATCTGGAATTATGAACTCTAGCCCCATCTCTTTTGCTTTATCTGATAACATATCTAGTCTTTTTTGCACTATTTTGGAATTATTTGATGTATCTGCATCTAATGCCTTCATTGCAACATATTGGATTGGTTCAGAAACATTCGTTAAACAAAGTGCTTCCAATTTTGCCATTTTTTCTATGATTTGTTTAGATGCTATTCCATACCCTACTCTAAACCCTGTCATGGCATGTGATTTTGAAAATGATTGCGTAACGATACTTTTTTCATAATTATAACTTAGGATACTTTTCCAATTTATTTTTGCATATTGTGAATAAATCTCATCACTTAACACATACAAATTATTTTCTTTAACTAATTCCATAATGCTGTCTTGTAATTTTTCTGATAAAATTTTGCCTGTTGGATTATTTGGATAATTCAAAACAATCATTTTTGTATTTGGATTAATTATATTTTTAATCTGCTCAATTGATGGTTCCCATTTTTCTTCTAATGTTGTGGTTACTGTTCTTACTTTGATTCCTGCATTTAATGCACAATCTTTGTATGCTGGCCATGCTGGTTCAATTACTATCATTTCATCCCCTGGATTTAGTAATGTGCTGATTGCTGAATAAATTGAAAATCTTGCACCTGGGCTCACTATGATATTTTCTTGTGTAACCTCTACGTTAAATTTTTTTGAAACATATTTTGCAAGCGCTTCTCTAAAAATTGGCATGCCTTTTGCTTGTCCATATTTCATAAACCCTTTATCAAAAACTTCTGATAGTGATTTTTTAACAATTTCTGGTGGTGAGAAATCTGGTTCCCCCACTTCCATGTGTATTATTTTCTCTCCTTTTTGTTCAAGTGATTTTGCTTTTAAGAAAATAGAAATGTGTGTTTGTTTATTTTCTGATTGT
The DNA here is from genome assembly GCA_014384445.1 of Candidatus Nitrosopumilus sp. GTDB lineage: Archaea > Thermoproteota > Nitrososphaeria > Nitrososphaerales > Nitrosopumilaceae > Nitrosopumilus. The sequence goes on from JACNFV010000143.1 coordinate 11,741, forward strand.
ACTCTTATTGACTCGTTTAGTAAAAAATTTAAAAACTTTGATGCTAATGTTTCATCTAATCCTATTTCCTTAGATAATTGTAATATTTTTCCACGTAAATTGTCCTCACGTTCTTCATCTGAAACACTCTTTCCAATATTTTTTTTAACTTCGCCAATTTCTTTTGCAATATTTGTTCTAGTTTTTAATAAATTGATCATTTCTACTGTAACTGCATCCATTTTGTTTCTAAGTTCGTTAATGTCTGACATTTTTTTATAAACTGGGTTTAATTGCACCTGTGATAAGTGCATGATCTGCTATTGTTAGAGCCACTAGTGAATCTACTACTGGTGCTGCTCTTGGCACTACACATGGATCATGTCTCCCTTTCACTTGAAGTATTGCATCTTTTTTATTTTTAATATCTACTGTACTCTGTTTTTGAGCGATTGATGATACTGGTTTGAATGCAACTCTCATTGTAATTGGCATGCCGTTTGAAATACCTCCTAATATTCCTCCTGAGTTATTTGTTTTTGTTATAATTTTTCCTTTTTTCATTGTGTACAAATCATTATTTTCTGAACCAAATAATTCTGAACCTCTAAACCCTGAACCAAATTCTACTCCTTTTACTGATGGAATTGAAAAAATTGCTTTACTCAAATCCGATTCTAATGAACTAAAAATTGGTTCACCTAGCCCTACTGGTACATTTGTTGTAATTGATTCAACTATTCCTCCTAGAGAGTCTCCTTTCTTTCTTGCATCTAAAATTGACTCTCTCATTTTTTCCGCTGTTTTTTCTTCTGGACATCTTACTTCATTTTTATAAATTAATTTTGCCATTTTTTCATTAAATTCCTTTTCCATCTTTATTTTTCCAATTTGTGATGTGAATGAATTTATTTTAATTCCTAATGTAACTTTGAGTAACTTTCTTGCAATCGCACCTCCCATTACATGTGTTGCAGTTAGTCTTCCTGAAAATCTTCCTCCTCCTCGATGATCATTAAACTGATTGTACTTCATCATTGCAGGATAATCTGAATGACCTGGTCTTAATTTTGTTTTTAAATTTTCATAATCTTTTGATTTTTGATCTGAATTCCAAATTAACATTGTAATTGGTGCTCCCGTTGTAAACCCTCTGAAAACTCCTGATACTATTTCTACAATATCTCCTTCTTTTCTTTGTGTTGAAATTAAATTTTGACCTGGCTTTCTTAGGTCTAACATATCCTGTATTTCTTTTTCATCTATTTCTAATCCTGCAGGACACCCGTCCAATACTGATCCAATAGATCTTCCATGACTTTCACCAAAACTTGTTAAGACAAGTCGTTGGCCAATAGAACTTCCCGGCAACACTCTACCTATGTTAAGTGATGTTTATAATTCCTCGTGGTTTTGGAAAAAATTACCTTTGTTGACATATTCTGCTGTGGATGAGTATGGTGATTTTTCATTGATTTAGAATTTTATTTTTAATGTTATTGTCTAGTTTTTCTAAAATTGTTTATGATCTTTGAATTTTTGCGCCTAATCTATTCATTTCTTCAATAAAATTTGGATATGACACTTCTACTGATTCTGAGTCTGTTACCGTACAATTTCCAATATATGTTCCAGCAATACAAAATGCCATAAATAATCTATGATCATTTTCTGAATCCAAATTTGCACCTATTAGTTTATTTGAAGATTTTAAAATTAAACCATCTTCTTTTTCTTCTACATTGATTCCTATTTTTGGTAATTCTCTTGCAAGAATGGCAATTCTATCTGTTTCTTTTAATCTTGCATGTTTTACATTTACAATTTCTATTGGATTTGATGAAATTAGAGATAATATTGCAAGTGGCGGTAAAAGATCTGGCGAATTTCTTAAATCAAATACTCCACCTTTTAATTTTTCAGGTGATTCAATTTTAATTTCATCATCATTAATTATAACTGACACACCTAGTTGCTCTAGAAAATCTATGAATGCTTCATCTCCTTGTGGCAAATTTCCCATACTTCCTTTGACTATTATATTTTCTCCATTAAGTACTACAAATGACAGAATTAATGCTAAACTTGAAAAATCAATTGGAACTGTAAATGTAGTATTTTTATAAATTTGTGGCAATACATTATATTTTTTATATGGAATTAATGTTTGAACTGAAACTCCAAATTTTCTCATTGTTGCAACTGTTGCATCTAGATATGGTTTTGAAACTAAATCTCCTTCTATGTTTAAATTAATTCCTTTTTTTGTTAGAGGTGCAGTAATTAATAATGATGAAATAAACTGACTAGATAGATCTCCTGGAATTATAATTTCTCCTCCTACAATTTCGCCTTTGATTTTAATTGGTGGTTTTCCATCTATTGAAATACATTTTGCCCCTATACTTGACAATGCATCTAACAGTGGCTGCATTGGTCTTTTCTGAATGCTCTCATCTCCTGTTAGGATGATTTCTTCTGAAAATAAACTGGCAATTCCTATTGCAATTCTAATTGTTGTTCCAGAATTTCCAGTATCGATTTCAGGTACATTTGTGCCTATTTTTATTGATTCTTTTACAATAATTGTTGAATTCTCTACCTCTATGATTGCTCCAAATTTTTTACATGCTTCAATGGTTGCTTTTGTATCTGCTGATAGTAGAACATTCTCTATTCTGCTATTTTTACCTGCAAGTGACGCTAAAAATATTCCTCTATGTGTGTAGCTTTTATTTGAAGGACAGACAATCTCCCCTTTGATTTTTGATTTCTCTACTTTACAGTTCATTTACTTCTGCCTTTTTGTTATTTACTTTTGAAACAATTATGTTCCCTTCTAATGCTTCAAATACTTTTTTGACATTAGATAGATTATCTTTTTTAACTATTGCAGCTATTGATGGACCGTTACCTGAAACTGATGCTGCTAATGCACCCTTTTCAATTAAATCTATGATTATTTTAGGATCTGAATTTAAAATAGCTGATGTTGCTAACCCGTTGATTGTCATAGATTCCCAATACTTTTTTTCTTTTGCTAATTCCCATGCATTATTAAAAATAGATGATAATATTTTCAATTTTTTCAAATTCCCACGTTTTCTATTTTTTGGAATAAAAATAACCGCAATTAAATTTGATGGTATTCTTTCAAAATGCATTCTTTTTCTTTTTCCATTATCTGTTACATTGAATCCTCCATAGTAACACGAACATGCATCATCATATGCTCCTGTAATACTTACTTTGGATTCAATTGATGCATCTACGCCTGCCACTAAAATCTGCTTATCTGTTAATTTTGGTTTGAATATTTTTGCACATGCTAATGCGATTGCTGATGATATTGCACTTGAACTTTTTAATCCATACCCTGTTGGAATTTCTGAATTTATTGTAATTAACATCTTATTTTTTTCTAGATATTTTTTTGATACAATTTTTTCAATTGTTTTGTTAATTAGTCGTGAACTTAGGCTTCTATTTTCTGATTGAATTTCTATTCCTTTACCTTCTGACGTTTCTATTGTAACTTCAACTTTTAATTCAATTCCTAGAGTCGCTCCTTTTTTATTGGCAATTGCACTAACTATGGACACTGCTCCATGAACCGTAGCTTTTACTTTTACCATCAGAATCCTCCTAACAATGATTTTTTCATTGCATTATATGGCGCTTTCATCCCGTGCCAAATTTCAAATGCTCTGATTGCCTGCCCTAGAAGCATTTCATATCCATAAATTATTATTGCATTTTTTTCTTTTCCTTTTTTAATAAAATCTGTATTCATTGGTGTGTATACAATGTCATACACCACTGTTTTTTCATTTATTCCTTCAAACGATATTGGACTTGGTTCATCTTTTAAACCGATGGATGTTGCATTGATGATTATATTGTAATTTCCTCTGGTTGTATCTATTGATTCTATTTTTTTAACATTTGAATTTAATCCTAGTTTTGTAGCAAATTCTGATAAATTATTTGCTTTTTCTATTGTTCTATTTGCAATATCTATGCTTGCCGCTTTTTCTTTTGCAATTCCTGCAACAATTGCTCTTGCAGCTCCTCCTGCTCCTATTAGTAAGACTTTACTATTTTGAATTGTGATATTTCTTTTTTTAAGTGGTTCCAAAAATCCGTCCATATCTGTATTGTAACCTTTCAGCACTCCTTCATTATTTACAACTGTGTTTACTGCACCAATTATGCTGCATGATTCATCCATTTTATCTAAATACTTCATCATTTCAATTTTATGTGGAATGGTGATATTGAATCCATTTATTTTTATTTTTTTAAGTCCTTCCACGCCTCCTTCTAATTCTCCTTTTGGAATTCTATATCCTATGTATGATGAGTCTAAATCTAATTCTCTAAATGCTGCACTGTGAATATTTGGAGATAGAGAATGATCAATGGGATCTCCTATCACTGCAAAACTTTTTGCCATTTTATTTTGTGAGTAATATGATTGATTTAAACTCTCAATTTTCTATTTACTTCTTTTTTAAATTGATTATTTTTTTAACTTCATCTACACTAAATTGCCCTGGAGCTATTGCTTTCCCTAGCGATACGTAGGTGTATGGACTTCCTAGATATAGGCATAAAATCCTGGAAATTCTTCCAAAATCTCCCATAGCAAATGAAATCAAATTATTTTTTCCTTTATTGTTGTATAGTTCTAACATTCTAGTTGAATCATCTGTTGATTTTGCTGTACTTACAATTTTTACATTAGTTGAAAATTTACTCATTTGTTTAATTTTATTTTTTAATTCTAAATTTTCTGGTGTTTTTTTAAAATCGTGCCAAGAAACTAATAATTTGGTTTTTGTTGATTTTAGGTATCTGAATAATTCTTTATTTTTATTCAATGTATTCAATTCTATATCTAGTAAAAATGGATTATATTCTGCAATCAGTTTTATTATTGAAATTCGCTCTTTTTCACTCCCTGTGAATTTACCGCCTTCTGTTTTTGGTCTTAGTGTACAAACAACTTTGTTTAGATCTTTTTTTATTATTTCTAATGTTTTTGGAATTTGTTCACTTTTTAAAAAATCTAATCTAATTTCTACATAATCTGATTTTTTTAGCGCAACTTTTAATTTAGATCTTATTTTTTCTGGCGTATTTTCTCCAATTGATATGCAAGTTTTGTATTTCATTTTTCTAATATGTATTCATCAGATACTTCCATTCCAAAATGTCTGCCTGTTGCAGGTTTTGAATGTGCCATTACAATATCTCCTTTTTTTAGATGTGTTACTGATACGAGTTGTCCATTTGCTTTGACAAATCTGATGGTCTCTGCATCTTGTGCAATGATTCCTCCTATTTCGTTTCCTATTGAAGCTTTTATCATTAGCATTGGTCTTCTTTCAATTTTTGCTCTTCCTACTGTTGCTCTTCTTGCCTCCCCTTTGGAATTTAGAATTAATACCTCTGATCCTGTTTCAACTTCTGATAGATAGTTTGTTGTACCGTCTGGTGATAGTGTGTAACAATGAACTGCACCTGCATTTACTCTGAAAGGTCTTGGCGATGTAAATGATGATCCTACTGATTCATTATGAACTAAAAATAAGAAATTTGATCTATTTCCAATCAACATTCCTTCTCCTTTGTGTAACATTGATGCTGTATCTACACACACTCGTTCTCCATCCCCAACTTCTTTAATTTCAATAATTTTGGCTTGTTTCATCTCAAAACTTCTTGTTCCTAGATACACCATTGCTTCTTTTACTTCATTAATTGATGATGTGCTGAAAATTACTCCGTCTACCCCTACTTCTAAAATTGAAAACATTTTTCTAACCTCTTTAGTGTTTCTCGCAATTGCAAAAATCTTTGTGTGTATTTTATGTAGTTTCGCAATTATGTTTTCTAATGGGATTATTTTCCAATCTTTCACTTCTATTATTACAAAATCTAATCCTTTTTTTGATATCGATAAAACATTTTCAATATCTGTATTTGATAATACTTCAAATTTGATTCCAACTTTCTTTCCTTTAGGTTTGATTGCTCCTTCTTTTTCTAGTACTACGTAGTTTGAAGAATTTGATGTTGATATTGTTTGTAATTTTGTTTTTTTCTTTCCTATTTTTTTAGGATCTAGATATATTGTTTTAATCCCTTCTTGTTCTAATTGGGGCAAAAATTTTTCTAATTGAGCCTGATTTACTTTTGGTAAAATTATTAATTCTCTTGCTTTATTCAATTCTTTTCATCGCTTCCTTTGCGGTTCCTTTTTTGAAAATTATCTCAGCTAATGCTTCAACCATTTTTTCAGGTGCTTTATGTGCAAATATGTTTCTACCATATGTTACTCCTTTTGCTCCTGCCGTTATAGCGTCTTCAGTCATTTGAAGAATATCTAAATCTGTTTTTGCTTTTGGTCCTCCTGCAATTACAATTGGCACTGGTGTACTTTTTACAATTTTTGCAAATGAATCAATGTCTCCTGTGTATAATGTCTTAACAATATCTGCACCACATTCTGCACCGATTCTTGCAACATGTCCTACAATTTCTGGATCATGTGGATTTGGAATATTTTCCCCTCTTGGATACATCATTGCTAAAAGTGGCATTCCCCATCTGTGACATTGATCTGCTGTCATTCCAAGTTGTTCTAACATCTCTGGTTCCTCTTTACCTCCAATATTGATGTGAAGTGAAACTCCATCCGCTCCTAACGCAAGTGCTTCTTTGACTGTACCTGTTAGCATTTTACGATTAGGTGATAATGATAGTGATGTACTGCTTGAAAAATGAACTAAAACTCCAATTTTTGGTGGCTTTGGTAATGCTTTAAGAATTCCTTTGTTAATAATTACACTTGTAAGTCCGTGACCTTCACATTTGTAAATTGTAGAAGCTGGATCTTCAATACCCTCCATTGGTCCTTCTGAAATTCCATGATCCATTGGAATGCATAACATTTTTCCTTTTCTCATAATTCGATTTAATCTAATTTCATTTGCTGATACCATGTTTTGTTTTTATCCTGAGCCCTACTTAAAAATAACGTGCATCTGTACACTTAGAATTATTTAAAATTAAGCATAAATTCTTGATTTATTTTGAATCTACACTTTCTATCAAGAATTAAATAGAAATTTTATGGGATTAATGCTAATTGAGTCAAACTACCGAACAGATACAAAAAAGCGATATTAAAGATATTTTAGAAAATTCTCTTAAGGGTAACAGGCCTGGACCTGAAGATATTTTGAGACTTTTAGAATCCAACGATGTTCATTTGATGGGATTAGTATCTGGTTATTTAACAAAAAAACAATTTGGTAATAAAGCATCTTTTGTAAATAATATAATTTTGAATTATACCAATGTCTGTATTACTGATTGTAAATTTTGTGCATTTTATAGATCTCCTGGAGCTGAAGATTCTTACACTTTGTCTCTTGATGAAATTGAAACTCGTATTAAAACATCCTATGACATGTTTAAGATTAGCCAAGTTTTGATTCAAGGTGGACATAATCCAAATTTAAAAATTGAATATTATGAGGATGCATTCAAAATGATGCGTAAAAAATTTCCAACTATTGGTGTACATGGATTATCTACATCTGAGATTGATATGATTGCAAGAGTTGAAAAATCATCCACCAAAGAAGTTTTATCAAGATTAAAAGATGCTGGTTTACAATCTATCCCCGGTGCAGGTGCTGAAATTTTAACTGATTCTGTTAAAGAAATTATTAGCCCAAAGAAAATTTCTAGCGCTGATTGGATTAGAATTATGGATGAGGCACACTCTTTGGGAATTCCTGGCTCTGCAACAATGATGTATGGTAGTGTTGAAAATAATAACGATATTGTTGAACACTTTTCTAAAATTGTAAAATTACAAGAAAAGACTAATGGCTTTATGGCTTTTATTCCATGGAACTTTGAACCAAATAATACTTTGATGCAAGATGAGGGTATTGTTGAATATGGAACCGGCGGTATTCAACTTTTAAAGATGATTGCAATATCTAGACTTGTCCTAAATGGATTAATTCCTCACATTCAATCATCGTGGCTAACTAATGGTGTGGGTATGGCACAACTTGCCTTACAATATGGTGCTGATGATTTTGGTGGAACTTTGATTGGTGAGGAAGTGGTTTCGTGTACTGGTGCACGTTCAACTGAATTAACTGATAAAATTATTGTTGATGCTATTCATCAAATTGGATATAAAGTTGAAGAAAGAGACAACTTCTACAATCCTATCCGTGTTCTATAGTCCGTAATCTGACCATCTAGAATCTACTAGATTCTTTGTTTTTTCATCAACTTTTACTTGCTGCTGAATTTCCCTCATGTATCCTTCTTCTCTTGTTTTTTGAGTTGCGTCTATTCCCATTTTAGATCCTAAATTAACTAGTGGTGATGCAGGATCTAAAGTATCTGTAGGTGTATTGTTGATAATTATTGTATCTCTTGCAGCATCCGACCTTGTAGTAATTGCCCATATTACATCATTCATGTCATGTACATTGATGTCTTCATCCACAACAACAAACATCTTTGTAAGTGAAAGTTGTCCCATTCCCCATAAACCCATCATAACTTTTTTTGCTTGACCTGGATATCTTTTTTTTATTGAGATTACTGCAAAACCTTGAAACCATCCTGCAGCTGGCATACTGAAATCTATTACTTCTGGATGAAACATTTGAACAAGTGGTAAGAATGAACGTTCAATAACTTTTCCAATATATGCATCCTCAAGAATTGGTTTACCTACAACTGTTGTAACATAAACTGGATTTTTCCTTCTCATTATCCCTGTTAATGTAAATGTTGGATATGGTTCTACAGGTGTATAGTATCCTGTGTGATCTCCGAACGGTCCTTCATCTCTAATGTCTTCAGGATCAACATATCCTTCTAAAACAATTTCTGCATTTGCTGGAACCTCTAAATCAACTGTTTTACATTTTACTGTCTTAATTCCTTCTTTTCTTGTAATTCCTGCAAATAGATATTTGTCTAACCCTTCTGGAACTGGGGCGATTGAGGAAAATACTGTTGCAGGTTCTCCTCCAAAAATTATTGCTGCTGGAATTTTCTCTCCCCTGTCCTTTGCAATATCTCCGTGATTTGCTCCTCTCTTGTGTTTTTGCCAATGCATAGATGCATGTGTTTTATCTATGATTTGCATTCTGTACACTCCTAGATTTCGAACTCCTGTTTCTGGGTGTTTTGTTGCAATTAAGCCTAATGTTATGAAACGTCCTGCATCATCTGGCCATGATTTTATGATTGGTAAATCGTCAAATGAAGCATCTGTTGATGTAACTTCTGTAACTAACCCACTAGACTGTGATTTGGGAAATGATGCTGTCATTTTTGAAAGTTCTGGAAGTTTTTTAATTTTATTTAGTAAACCTGATGGCATATCCATTTTTGTCATGTCTGTAATACGGTGCCCAATTTCTGTAAAGTCTGTCATTTCAAGTCCAATCTCTAGTCTTTTCATTGAACCAAATGCGTTTCCTAATACTGGCATAGTGTGGCCTTTTACATTTTCAAAAAGAATTGCAGGACCATTTGAATACATTTCTCTTCTTAAAATTTCTGCAATCTCTAAATCCTGGTCTACTTCTGTTTTGACTCTTTTTAATTCCCCTTGTTTTTCAAGCTCAATTATGAATTCTTGAGTATCTTGTATTGGCATACTCAAACTCTTCTTAGATCAGGTATAAGCTTAACTGGATTTTTTAAAATTTGTCACTATCTACATTGGTGGTAATTCTGTTTTTCTATCATGACCGCCAGAACCAAATTTACAGTAAAAACATAATTCTGATTCCATGTATTTTAATTGCTCAATTTTAATCGCACCTAATTTTAGTGCAATTTTTGTTAAAATTCTATACTTTAATGGCATTGCTGGAATGACCTCATTCAAGTATACTTGATAATGATCTGGACAAAACTTTAGTGTTACTTTGGATGGCTCTTTCCCTTTTTCGTTTACTTGTTTTGTAAAATTGATTTGTTCTCTAATGTATTCATGTTTTGGACATGGACAATTTCTTCCCCCTGGATGTTTGTATGCTGGTGTATTTTTCCAGTCAAAATCCGGATACTCTTTTTCAAAATCATCCATACCATTGTTAATTTAATTTGGGATATAAAATTAATCACATTTAGGTATCTAATTCAAACCAAATGTACATAAACCCCGAACTAGGCATGAAAATTAATGGCAGCTGCTAAAAAGCAAACAAAACAAGATCTTGAAGCCAAGATTGCCGAATTAGAAGCAAAATTAAACCAATTATCTGATCAGCTCACCTCAAAACCAGCAGAAACTAAACCTGCAGAGGTAAAACCAGCTGAGACAGCTAAACCAAAACCAACTTTGCCAAAAGGTTCAACACCAAAACC
>JACNFV010000045.1 GCA_014384445.1 Candidatus Nitrosopumilus sp.
AAAAAATAATTTTCTCTTCGTAATTTAAGTGAAGAAAATTTTTGTATTGAAAGCATAAATAACAACAAATAAGATTGTGTTTGTGAGTGGAAAAGACGAATCACTTTTTAGTAAAAGTGCTTTGATGGGAACTAAACCTGGAAAACAAATCATAAAACAAGGCTTATTCAAATCCAAAGGATTCAAGCAGTTTAATCAATACAAGCAAGAAGCTGAAGATACATTCCCTGCATTTGCCCAGAGATTCGCAAAAAATCTTTTTGATCAAATTAACGCTGATGACTCTCCAAACACAACTCAACAACAATTTGCAGAAGAAGTTGGTTCTACAGAAATTATTTTAAATGCATCTGAAATTGAGCCCATAAAATCCAAATTACAGGACTTTGATACTTTACATGATAGAGTTCTTAGAATTTTAAATTCAAATTTTGTTAAAATGACATTTCCTGTCTTTAATGGTCTTTTTGATGCATCTACAGATTATTTCAATGATGATAAAAGTACTACAATGAGGGAAGATATTGTTGATGGTCATATTATTGCAATTGATCTCAGCGAACCAATGGATAGAATTGTAGACAAAGATGAAGATTTAGAATATTTAGATGATTACAAATTAATGAATCCATATATTTTGAAACTTGCTAGAGAAAAAATTTCAAAAGGTGGTGAGGATGTACTCAAAGAATTTGAAGAAGGTTTCAAACAAGCAAGAATTGGACAATATCTTGATACAAAATTAAAAGATAAACCTACGGAGATTACCGAAAAAGAATTAGTTGAAAGTTACAAAAAATATCGTTCTGTAATGGGAACTGCTGGTAGAAACATGGCATTGAATCGTGCACCTTTAGCTGATATTTTTTACACTGGAATGGCAAAAGCAGCTGAATCTGTTGGATGTGGAAATGAAATTGAAGATAGTATTAGAGACAGAGCTGCAAAAATTCCTTCTTGGCCATTATTTTATTCATTAAAAATGAATGATGCAAAAAGTGGATTTGAAGAAACAATGAATCATAGCGAATCATATCTAAGTGAAGCAAGAACTGCACTTGAAAAATTACCTGATAATTTTTCACATACAAAGTTTTTAGAATTTCTATTTCTTACTGTTGAGCATTATAATCAATTTTGGTATAAAAAATTACAAGAAGAAAATATCTGGTCCGATTTGAACAAAAATCTTCCAACCAAGTGATAAAATTGATGTGGTCTGAAAAATACCGACCTCAGATTATTTCTGATATGGTTGGTAATGAGGAACCTCGTGCAGCCATAATGGAATGGTTTGCAAAATGGAAAAAAGGAACAAAACCTCTTTTGATTGTGGGGCCTCCTGGAATTGGAAAAACTACTATTGCATATCTTTTGGCTAAACAATTTGGTTATGATCTAATTGGTCTTAATGCAAGTGATGTTAGAAGTAAGTCTCAAATTAATGAAATCCTTATGCCCGTTTTAGGTAATGTTAGTGTTTTAGGAACTCCTATGATCTTTATTGATGAGGTTGATGGTATTCATGGTCGTGGGGATTATGGCGGCGCTGCAGCACTTGTAGATATTTTAAAAAAACCAAATGTACCTATTTTACTTGCTGCAAATTTTGACGATTCAGATAAAATGAAGAGTATTAAAAAAGTAGCAACAACAATTTTTTTTAAAAAAATACCGCCACGTCTTTTGCGTGTTTATTTGGATAATATTTTAAGAAAAGAAAATACAAAACTAAGTCCTGGCTCATTAATCAAAGTCATTGATAAATCTCAAGGTGACATTCGTTCAATGATTAATCTAACGCAGTCTTTGCTAACTGGATTTAACCCTCCAATAGAAACTTCTTTTGAAAGTGTCAATATTGAAGATGGAATAAATGCATTTTTCAAAGCAAATTCTATTCAAGAAGCTAGAGGTGTTTTATATTCAATACAAATTGCTCCTAGAGACAAAATTAATGCATTTTATTCTAGTATAGTGACTAGTGATCTAGATAGTGCTACACTTGCAAAATATTTAGAAGTTATTTCAAATGCTGATATGTTACTTGGAAAAATCATGAAAACACAAAATTGGAGATTACTACGTTATCTTAATGATATTTTAATTAATTTATATCAAAAAGATGACCGTATACGATATTCTAAATATAATTTGTCCTGGCCTTTACTGAATAGAATTCGTTGGGATGGTGCAAAAATTAAATCATTATCTTCTATAATGGCAAAAAAACTACATCTTTCTTCTAGTTCATTTGTAACATTGTGCTTGCCCTATCTTTTATTTTGTATTAAAAATCAGACTTTGGAATTAGAACTGGAAGAAACTTTTGGTGCTATTATTGATAAGGAGATTGAATTGATACAATGAGTTGGATAAAAATTCCAATGAAATTTCCAGGAACATGCATTGTTTGTAATGATAAAATTGAAATCAATGAAATTGGACTCTGGTCAAAAGGATCTGGTGTTAAACATGAAAAATGTGCCCAAACCAATGAATTGAAATGCATTGTTTGTGGTTCCTCTGCTGGATGTTCTCAATGTGAATTTCAAGATATTTGTGATATTCCAAATGTGTCCCAATTATGCATATGTAAGAAATGTGGTGATGAAAAGAATGCTTATGATTCTTATCAAAAATCATCTAAAAAGAAATTTTCTATTCTAAACTTTTAATTTTTTATAATAATTTACAATTTCTGCTGTTTCAATCAAAATTAATATAGAGAAAAAATCTGTTTTTAGATCACCATTATGCATTCTGAAAAGATTGATGAATATACTAAAAATAACAACATATCATTACAAGGCGGCGGTCAAGATCGCACTAGTGCTCAGCATGAGAAGGGTAAACTAACTGCTCGTGAAAGAATTGATCTTTTACTTGATGTGGGAACTTTTGTTGAAATTGATCCACTAACAACTCATCATTACCATGAATACGATATGCAAAAAAAGAAATTTTTTACTGATGGTGTAGTTGGTGGTTATGGAAATGTTTCTGGAAGACAAATTTTTGTTTATGCTTATGATTTCACTGTTCTAGGTGGAACATTAAGTCAGATGGGGGCTAAAAAAATTACTAAATTAATGGATCATGCTTTAAACACAGGTTGTCCAATTATTGGCATTATGGATTCTGGTGGTGCTAGAATTCAAGAAGGAATTATGAGTCTTGATGGATTTGCAGATATCTTTTATCATAACCAATTAGCTTCTGGAGTAATTCCACAAATTACTGCAAGTGTTGGTCCTTCCGCAGGTGGCTCTGTATACTCTCCGGCAATGACTGATTTTGTTATCATGGTTGATAAAATTGCAAGTATGTTTGTTACTGGACCTGATGTTGTTAAAACTGTATTAGGCGAAGAAGTTTCATCTGATGAACTTGGTGGTGCAATCACACATGGTTCAAAAAGTGGTGTTGCTCATTTTGTTGCTGAAAATGAATACGAATGTATGGATTACATTAAAAAATTAATTTCCTTCTTACCTCAAAATAATTCTGAACAACCACCTAAACTTACAACTGATGATGATCCGAATAGATTAGATCATAATTTAATTAATATAATTCCTGAAAATGCTTTACAACCTTATGATATGAAAGAAATTATTCATTCCATTGTTGACAATCACGAATTTTTTGAAGTTCATGAATTATTTGCATCAAACATTATAGTTGGATATTGTAGATTAAATGGAAATGTTGTTGGAATTGTTGCCAATCAACCAATGCATCTTGCAGGTGCACTAGATATTGATTCATCAAATAAGGCATCACGTTTTATTCGATTCTGTGACGCATTTAATATTCCAATAATTACTTTAGTGGATACACCTGGTTACATGCCAGGTTCTAATCAAGAGCATAATGGAATCATTAGGCATGGAAGTAAACTTCTTTATGCATATTGTGAAGCAACTGTACCAAGAATCACATTAGTTATTGGCAAAGCATATGGTGGTGCATACATTGCAATGGGAAGTAAAAATCTTAGAACCGATGTAAATTATGCATGGCCAACTGCTAGATGTGCTGTTTTAGGTGGAGAGGCGGCTGTAAAAATTATGAATAGAAAAGATCTTGCTGCTTCTGATAATCCTGAATCTCTTAAAAAAGAATTAATGGATGAATACACGCAGAAATTTGAAAATCCTTACGTTGCTGCATCTCACGGAACGGTTGATAATGTAATTGATCCTGCTGAAACAAGACCTATGTTGATTAAAGCACTTGAAA
>JACNFV010000129.1 GCA_014384445.1 Candidatus Nitrosopumilus sp.
AATTCACAGGAACTCCATATTTGCTGTAAAAATGAATCCAAATTTCTAATCACATACCTCAATGACTCTACATGGCAAGTCTGCAAGGACTGTGTAAATGAGAATTACTTTTCCCAGAACATCAATTCTAAGAGGACTTTATCATGAATCAAATTACCACAGGAAGAACTTGCCAAGGTTGTGGCGGCGGATGTGCATTATCATATCCTACTGATGTTAAGATTTACAATCGGTCTTACTATGATGATGGGTTTAGATTTTGTTCTGGATGTAGAATCTCGATTCAAATAAATGAAATCCGATGCAGATGTTGCAAACAACAATTTAGAAGTAAGCCGAGAGACAGACGTAACAAGAAAGACAATAGGCCGAGAATCTAAATGTCGATTAAGATAAACTGTACACCTTGTAGGAATGATAATCATGATGAATGTACGCATGATAATTGTCTATGTGAAATTGATTGTAAACATAATGCTCCCAGTCTAAAAGACGGTGTTCAACTAAAAGAAGAAGATAGAATTGTTGATAGAGATGTTTGGAAACAAATCTATGCTGATCAAAGACAAGCTAGATTAGATTTTGAGGGGAAAAATAAAATCGATAATGTATGTGATGAACTTCAAAGATTGCATTCATTTATCACATTAAGAAAGACCGATGAAATTTTACTATATAATGGCAAGATATACGATAAGGATAAAGCTGAAACTGTAATCAAGGAAGAAACTGAGAAACTAATTCCTAACTGTACTACACATAATAGATCAGAAGTAATCAACAAGATAAGGGCACAGACATACAGTGATCTTGAAAACTTTGATGCTGACCCGAATATCATCACCCTTGAGAATGGTATTTTGAGCCTAGATTCACTAGAATTATTACCTCATACTCCTAGAAATCTAAGTCGTGTACTATACCCAGTTGAATACATCCCACTAGAATGTGATGATGTTGAAGACAATCTAAAAGATACTCTATTTTGGAAATTCCTAACCACTTCATTTACTGTAGATAATAAATTTAGAAAAGAGGATTTTGAAACTGTACTTGAAATAATGGCCTCTGTGTTTGTAAAGAAACAGATTGATGAAAAGGCCTCCATGTTTTTAGGCCAAGGAGAAAATGGAAAATCTGTATTACTTCAATACCTCAGTTCTATGTTGGGTAAGAATAATCTATCCAGTATGTCATTACAAGAAATGTCTGATGATAAATTCATGATAGCAGAGTTGGATGGAAAGTCTGCAAATATTTATCCTGACCTGGAAAGAAATGAGTTAAAACGTACAGGGAGAATCAAAGCAATTACTTCTAACGAACCCATCCAAGCTCAAAAGAAACATGGCCATCCATTTACTCTTTATCCGTTTTGTAAATTGATATTCTCATGCAACAGATTCCCAAAAGTCTCTGATCAAGGACAGGGATTCTTTAGAAGATGGTTGATTGTAAAATGGGAAAGAAATTTTGAAAATGATTCTGAAAGAGATTCACACTTGCTAGAGAAATTGCTATCTAACAGGCCAGAAACCAATCTTGTATTTTCTTGTCTTGTAGATATTGCCAATAAATTAAACAAGATGGGAAAATTTACTCACTCTAAAGATTGGATAGCTATTCAAAAGGAATGGAATGAAAACGCAGACCCACTAGATGATTTTGTAAATAATTACATTATTGATAGTGACTCTAACAAGAGCAAGAGAGAAACATATCAATTCTATAAGAAAATCATGCTATCAAAGGGAGAAAATCCCCTTGGTATAGGCACATTCAGTAAGGCATTTGCAGAATATTTCGATGCAGACCGAAACAACCACACAAGAGAATGGCTAAACATTGATTTCAAAACACCTGTTGTTAGTAAGTTAGAAGATTTTAGTCAGTGACACTGTAGCTTTACTTTCTTTAAGATATAGGATTACAATGAAAAATAAAGTTAGAACAGTGTCACCAAAAGTTCTTCCTCTAATACCCCTACTTTCCCAGATTCTAACATACTGTCATACAAAACTGTAAGCATAAAGGAAGAAGTCTATAACTTGATCAAAGAAAAGGCTAAACAAAATCTTCGTGGAATATCTAATCAAATAGAATATCAGTTCACAGGACAAAAATGAAATGTTTCAGAATTGACAAAAGCAATAACCCTTGAATCCAAAATAGAACAATTCAGAGATGCACTGTATGACGGATGGGGATTTGGAGATTATCGAGAAGGAATACCTGACGTTAACGTGATGATACAACTTGGTTGCACTCCTCAGAGTTGGTCAAGATACAGGCCTTTACTGATACAGCATTGTTTGAAAAATGAACTGATCAAAGATGAAACAAGAGACGGGATGCAAATGGAAACAATTAGACTGGAAATAAGATATGACAGGAAAAAGAAACTGTGGTATGGACGACAAAGAGCACTAAGAATTCATGATGAAACATATGGTTATAGAGAAATGACTGAAGAAGAACTAGCAAAGTATAATCTCATATGGAATGAATCCGAATTTCTATACTAACACACACCACACAATTTGTTTTTGTTGGTATGATGAAATCAAACATTTAGTCAGGCCTATGAGTAAAAAATGGGAATTGTGACTTATCCTCCCCTCAGGCATGGTCTAGGCATAAAAAAGAGCCATTTGAGAGCGCTTTGAGTGATAATCATCATAATTTCATAAATAACGGCTACATATCCAATGAATATTGAAAATTCTATTTTTAGTTGTATTAGTGGTTCTAAGTGTTCTAGTAACAGTAAATCTTCCTAATAATGCAAATGCACTTTCACAAACAGAATGTGTTACATTACCAAATTTAGGTTCAACTGAACTAGGTTATACGGTTGTAACCTGTGATAATCCGTTTAATGTAACAGTAAACATGGGCCAACGTTTGCATATACAAAATCCTACAGGTGGCAGTCACAATATGTTACCATCTGCATCATATGGAAATCCAGGAACATACCAATTTTCTAGTGCAAGTACAGGAGTAGTGGGTACTAGTGGAATAATCAAACTTCAAAATCCACCAGACATAGGCGTATCTTTACAAAATGTTCAAGTTTCATTTTCTGGTTCTCAAATGTCAGTAAGTGGAAATATTGTTAATTCCAACAATTTTCCTGTAAAAGATTTGTATGTCTATTGGCATGTGACGGATAGTTCTGGTAACTATCTAAGCTCCTGGCAACGATATGGTGGAGGTGATGGTCAAGCATACAGTGCACAAATACCAGCACAATCAACGGGTACTTTTTCAGAAACCATGTGTTGTGGAAATGTTGGAAATGCTGTTCCATATATTGTTCAAGCATTCCGTGATGATGGAACTAAACTAATTTCGATAAACAATCCACCAGTAATCACAGTAAATTCTCCATCAAGCAATCCAAATTCTACAATTGAAGGGAATAATCCTGAACTAAAAATCATAGTAACTGGAACAGTCCAAAATAAAATTTCAGGGAAAGACAACATCAGTGTAACATTTACAGATCCCAAAGGTGTTATAGTATATCAAAAAAGTCTAACTCTTAATTCACAAGGAGATTTCAACAATGAATTTGAAAATCCATTATACATCAAAGATATGCGTGATTCTGGATTATATCATGCAAAATTTGTTTATGATGCAGTAACTAAAGAATTTGATTGGAATTATCTTACTTCTGTTTATACATCACCAGTATCAGATACTACTCCCCCTGTAGTTGTAGTTCCAAATAACAAAGCAATCCAAGCAACCAGCAACAATCCGTCACCAGTAACGTTCTCAGTTTCTGCTTCAGATAATGTTGATGGAAATCTCACCCCGTCATGTTCACGCAATTCAGGAAGCAATTTCCCAATTGGAATAACTACTGTAACTTGTACTGCAACTGACAAGGCAGGAAACTCTGCATCAAAATCATTTACAATTACAGTAACTTATGATAATTCAGAACCAACACCTGATTCATCTGAAACTAGAATAGATGTCAGAGCAACTAAATCATCTTATGAAAATGGAGATACTGTTTTGATCCTAGGTTCAATCACAAATTATGATTCATCGTCACTGACTGCCGGTGCAGTAACTTACAGAGTCATGTCTCCAACAGACGGCATTGTGAAACTTGCACAATTGTATCCAAATTCTGACGGTTCTTTTAAAATTAGTTTTTTGGCAGGGGGCGTATTGTGGAAAACAAACGGTGATTATCCTATTAGTGTAAAATATGGCCC
>JACNFV010000179.1 GCA_014384445.1 Candidatus Nitrosopumilus sp.
TCCCATCTGTACCATCTTCAACTGGACTTTCGTCAGGAACCTCTACTTCTACCTTTGAGTAGCTGGAAAAGACGTTAGTCAGTTCTTTTTATTTTAAATCTTTTAAACTAATAACACTGTTTACAATATAGTAAAATGAAAATAATTTTTGCTTTATGTTTATTAACTACACTATCAGTTCTTCCATTTTCTTTTGCTCAAGAAAATGAAGAAATTAATTATTTACAACAAGCGTCTATAGAAAAAATTCAAGAAAAAAAATATGATGAAGCATTATCATTTTTAGATAAAATCATTAAATTGGATTCAAATAATATTTTTGCCTATAACAATAAAGGTGCAATTCTAATTGAACAAGAAAAATATGATGAATCAATTTTTGTTTTAGAAAAATCATTAGCGATTAATGAAAATAATACTGAAGCCTGGAACAATAAAGGAATAGCATATTCAAAAAAATTAGATTATAATAATGCACTATTTTCATTTTTTAATTCACTCAAAACTGATTCAACAAATCAAATTGCATATGATAACACAAAAAAATTATCCGAAATATTGCCCCTTCTAGATTATTCTGAATTTGGATATGGTGTATTACAAGTGTGGGATTCAAATGGGATTTTAATTGGTAGTTCAAGAATTCATACAATTGGTCTACTTCCTGAAATTGGTTTTGAAGTATTCAAAGATCAATCTAAAACTATTGAAGTAAATGGAAAAAAATTTTTCATTTTTCATGATACAAAAGTTGCAACATCTAATGAATATGTAGGAGGTGTTGATATCAAATTATTCAAAGATTCTGATGAGATTATTGTTGGTGAAATTAAAACACATGGATTTGTTGCTCGTGCGGGTAATTATTATACATATGATATAATTTTACTTGATATCTGATTCTTTTGAAAAAATTATTCCAAATCCTATAGAAATAAAGACTATTAATGGAACAAATCGGTATGGCTGAATCGTCATATCGATTATTCCATATAGCAACACTTGTGAAATCATTGTAATAAAAATTCCAAATAACACAAAAATTTTTCTGGAATGGAAATTATTTGATTGTAGATATAATAGTACCAGCACCGGAATTAAAACAATAATAAGTAAAGAATCAAATCTTAAAGAATTTGATATCTCATTAAAACTAAAAAACATTTTTTCTAAACTAAAACCGCTATTGTTTGTGTAATCTAGATTTTGTGTAAAAAATGCCATTAAAACCACAAAAATTATAATTGCAAATCCAAGAAATATTTTTTTTCTATTTTTTAATTGTATGTCTAATAATATCCATAAAAAATTTATTGGCAAAAATAAGATTGTTATAGGTTTTAAAAAAAGAGTTATTGTAAAAGCAAAACTAGACGTTATTGAATTTTTAATAATCAAATAAAGTGATAGTAGATAAAAAAAGACCCAGAAATTTTCATAAGTAGATGTTGTGTCATACATCAAAAATAAATTGCTCTGAAGTAGGGTACAAAATGCTATTAGACCTGAGATTCTTTTTTTGGAAATTTCTTTTGCTATAAAATAAGTTACCCCATTTCCAATATCAAACTACTTGGAAAAAATTTCAAACCATAAAGACTACGTTGCAGTTGGTAATTTCTCTGATGAAAATGATAGATATTCTAAGGTTCCTCATACAACATATGAATTTCGAATCCCAACTGAAATTATTACACGATCAAATGAATATGGTATCTATATTGAAGTATTTGATTCTAATACTGGAAAGAAAACTTTTTGGCCTCCTAGTACTCAACTAGAAAACATAAACAATATTCCCTCACCTCAAAATTGGGGAAAATTAATCTCAATTGATAATTCTTTACCTGAATTTCCTTTGCCTATGTTAGCTTTTACATTAATGATGGCAACAATAATTGTGCTTGGTGTGAAAACAAAATTGATTAATATTTAACTTAGAGAATCCTCATTGAAAAATATTGTATGACATCAATGAAAAACCCCAAGTTTCAATTATCATTCCTACTTACAATGAATCAAAAAATATAGTTCAAATTCTCAAATCTATACAGAAGCATCTCCCATTAAATATTCATGCTCAAACCATAATAGTTGATGATAATTCTCCTGATGGAACGGGAACAATTGTTGATGAATATATTAATTCAATAAAAAAAATTGCAAATCAAACATTTGATGTAATACATAGAACCACAAAAAATGGATTATCTTCTGCTATTTTAAATGGAATAAAACAAGCTCAAGGAGATATAATACTTGTAATGGATAGTGATTTTTCACATCCACCACAAATCATTCCCAAAATGATTGAAGCATTAAAAAAATATCAATATGATATTGTTGTAGCTTCAAGATACATTAATGGTGGGGAAATTAGAAATTGGTCTCTCAAAAGAAAAATTATCAGTAAAATTGCAACAAAAATTGCAAAACATAGTTTGAATGTAAACATTAAAGATCCAATGTCTGGATTTTTTATTTTTAAAAAACAATTACTAAACGGATTAACCTTTGATGCACTTGGTTACAAATTACTTTTAGAAATTTTAGTCAAAACAAAGAATGCTAATGTGGCTGAAATTCCTTATACATTTCAAGATAGGGAAATAGGTTCAAGCAAGCTCTCAGGACAAACTATTCTTGATTACATTAAATCTGTGTGGAAGTTATATCGTTTCGGAAAAAGTTTTTCATTAAATCAAAATAAAAAATCTGTAAAGTTTGTATCAAAAGCTGCAAGATTCTATACAGTAGGTGCATTAGGATTTTTAGTAAACTATGTTACATCATTATTTTTTGTTGGTACTAATCCTGAAATTTGGTATCTACAAGCAAATATTTTTGGAATTGCAACTTCTATTACATCAAACTTTTTCTTAAATAAAATTTGGACTTTTGAAGATAGAAACTTTAATTTAAAAAAAATTTTGTTACAATTTTTAAAATTTATTGGATTTAGTTCCATTGGTGCAGTAATACAAATTTTAATTGTATTTACAATTGTAGAAAACTATAACATTGATTATCCTGTAGCTCTAGTTCTAGCAATTCTAACTGCAGCATTTGGAAATTTCATTTTTAATAAAAAATGGACTTTCAAAGAAAAAACATGGGAATAGTTTTTGATTAGCTCCTATTTTTGATCAAAATCATTATGTTCCAAACTGGTTATATTATTTCCAATATTTTCCACTCTGGATAGATCAAAAACCCCTTTTTTCCTCTCTTCTCAAATTCTTACAAATCTAAATTTTTGTATGAAAATTCGGAGATCTCTAATGTCCATTATGACATTTTTGATGTTGATTGGAATTACTTTCTCATTTCCAACAATACAAGCTGATTCCTTTGATAAAGAAATTACTATGAAATTTTCTGGAACTGAAAATCCAATTAATTCTACTCCAACTGAAATTCAACATGTCTTAAAATTGCATGATGTAGTAAACATTTCAAATAATGAAAATCCAAATTCAAAACAAAATAATGAAAAAATAAAAAATGTTTCAGATAAAATAGGAATTGTAAAATTGCATGATGTAGTTTCTGTTTCAGGAAATGATAAATTAGCTGAATCTATTGTTCATTTGAAATATGATTCAGATAAAAAAACAAGTAGAGAACGTATTTTAAATTTTGAAAAAGTTTCATTTGATGGAAAATCTATTCAAATAGTACAAGAAGAAACTGAAAAAAATACTATATCTGTATTGCATGATGATTTAATTTTTCATATTGATCAGAATTATAATCAACCATTAATTTCTGTAAAACAAGAAAATACAATTTTTTTCTTATTTGATAGTGAGTTAGATGATTTTAGAAATATAGATTTTCTTTCAGAATATTTTATTGCATTTGATAATTCATGGAATGATGAATCTAATATTATTAATCCAACAATGTTATTGCTGTTGGTTCCTCTTTCTGGAGTTGTTTTATTTTCTAACGAATCTAAGAAAAATGTTTTACGTATTTCAAAACGAACACAATCTTTTAGTTTAATATTTTTACTATTATTTTCAGCAACAAGTACTCCATTTATGATTTCAGATGATTATTGGGGTAATGCATATGCAGAAGAATTTTCTTTTGAAGGATTAATTGAAGATGCTTCATCACTTTCAAACATCAATTCTACATCAACAGTAATCGAATCCAATTCTACATCAACAGTAATCGAATCCAATTCTACATCAACAGTAATCGAATCC
>JACNFV010000092.1 GCA_014384445.1 Candidatus Nitrosopumilus sp.
TGACTAGAAACTGCATAATTATGCATTTTGGGAACTAATTTCAAAGTTTCACAGGAAACAGTATGGAACTAATCATATAGAATCAGATTACATCAAACTTTCTGCCCAATGCAATTACAACTAGACCAAAGAGAAATTCAATTATCTTAGTAGTTCTCTGTCAATCTCCTCTACACCATACTTTTTTCTGGCCAATCTTGTCAATGCATTGAGATTCAAGTGCATGCTCACTATCTCGTTTTTTGTTTTAGTTGCATAAGCTATTGCATTTGTATATTTTACAATAAGCTCATGATAACGTTCACTGTTAGGATCAAGACTTTTCATTCTCTTTTCCATCATACGACATAATCTCTCTATTCTTCTACCGTTTGCTTCTAAATCCATCCAGTTTTTGCTCATTTTTTTATCCTTTTTGTTCCTGAATAGGCTTACCCATACCCCCATCTAGTACATTCTTTTCTGAAAAATTAGATTGGGTGTTTTGTTTGATTTCTAATTCTAGTTGATTAGAAATTCCACGAAATCCATTTCTTGCTCTTTCTTTGATCAAGTTATAGACTTCAGGTTTTACTGCTATTGTTCTATATGACATAGTATGATTATGTAATGTTGTGATATTTAATGACGAAGAAATATGTTTTTAGAATTAATTCATAAGATTATAGGATGATATAATGAAAGTATAATGAAAATAAAATAAAATAAAAAATGTTAAACAAACAAACAAACAAACTAACACATACTAACACACTACTAATCTAACTACTAACGAGAAAATCTAATTGTATCTGTCTCTGGGATATCTTCAGAGATTACCTCTTCAACTTCCTGGATTGTCTCTTCTTTCACCTCATCTTCAAGCTGGTCTAAGGCTCCAAATGTGAAATTACACTCATTTTGTGCCTGTTTTTCATCTAATTTACCACTTCTTCTTGCTTCTGCGAGTTTATCAGCAACATAACCTGAACTTGGAATATCTCTCATAACTTCACCTAAAACTCTAAGACCTACTTCTATATACCAACTTAGAGAATAAGGATCTGTCTTTTTCAACACATCATACATTTTATCAAAATTATTCAAATTTCTAATAATCTCTTGAAATTTATGGTCGGGAACACTGGTAATTCCTTCTATTTCTCGTTTTATTCTAATATTAAGATCTATTTCTTGTCTTGGTTTATTCCATTCTTCTAATTGTCTTAAGGCTAAACTCAGTATCGCAGATGATAGAGATTCACACATACCATCAGCATGTGATTGTAATCTATCTCTATCATCAGAGGTGCATCTCAATCCAATAAAATCATTAAGTCTGTCTTTTTTCATTTCAAACTATCAAGTGTTTTCTTTGAATATTGCATCTTTAGTATCTTAAATCCTAAGATAATGGCCATTTCAGGTAATTCATTAGGATTTTGCCAATGTATTTCAGGAATTTCATTACAAACATATTCCCAAACGGATTGACTAATATCAAATTTTTTTCCCTTTACTGTTAGTTGCATATGTTGATTATGTGAAATATGATATTTAATATCGGATAGATGTATCATTTCTTTGCTCTCCTATTGTATCTCATCTTATTACTGCAACAATGGCAAAGTCTTTGATCAGTATGCCAACCTTTTTCACATTTTACGCAACAACCCATACCGTCTTTATATCGTGTTTGTCTAAAGTGTACAAACTTTATTCCCTCTCTATTGTCAACACATTCACCACGACATGTACTACTCATGGCCAATCTCTCCGTTATCGAATTGATACTTGCAAGAATTACAATAGAGGTCTCGGCCTAGCTCGTCTTCACATCTTCCACAATGATACACTATTGTGATTTGTTTAGATTCTTCTATCATAGTGAATATTTTTTATATTTTAATATAAGGAAGATATAGAATAACTCATGTATCTCGATAGGTTAGGTATAAATCAAGCAGAACAAAAAATACTACTTTCAATTTTAAAGGTCAAAGTAAAAAACGACCTAGAGCACATCACTCAATTTACCATGAGTGGAAAAAAGAAAGGAATCAAAATTCGCAAAGACGAAATCATACCTGACGCAACTTTTGACAAATACATTAGCAAGTTAGAGAAAAAAGGATTGGTTGTCAAACATATAGAAACAAAGAAAGTATGGAAAAAGAAAAAACACAGACCAAAATACCCCTATACAGTTTCTGACTTTGGCCACTATTTACTTCTAGAATCATCAGGTAGAAAATTTTGGGAATTAATAAAATCAAAACCAACAAAGTCCAACACAAAGGAGAGAGTAAAAGTAGAAAAGGAATTTTATGGACTTTTTGGACACATGACAAACTTTCCAAAAATTATACCCATTCTTAAAATGTATGACTCTGAAATCACCCCCATGATATTACTCAATAGTGTATCACAGATTCAAATAATGTATGATAATTATTTGATTGCAGATGATAGGATAGACATTGTGGAAAATACGTTCTTAGAATTTAACAATAGACGGATTTTACTAGAAAGAAGATATGCTCTTGCATCTGAAGAGGTAATGAAAGAAAATATTAGACTAAGAGAAACTGTACATGAAGAATGGAAACAATACGGAAAAGACTTGGGGACGTATAGATATTATGAAGAAATTACAAGTGTTTGGGATAGATTGATTGCATTGATAATATTGAATTTTCTCAGATTTCCTTATGACCAACAACTAAATGGTGATTGGTATCGTGGAGATTTAACGACTCATGAAGATGTCGGTAAAAGAGATCCTAAACTGATTTTACTTGAATTAGAACAAAAAACCAACAAAAAATTAGAGACATTGATCTTAATGAACAATAAAAAAATAATTGGAATGGTTAAGGCCGACTCTAAATTACATTTACACATTAAGGAAATACTAAAGGAGTCAAATTCTATGCATGAAACTATCTCATTTTTTAAGAAAATTCTAGGATAGTTTAACACGAATCTCATTAGGCTCACTTTTTACTAACGTAGCCTTACCTGACCTAATCAAATCCATTACCCTAAGCATTTCATCTTGATTCTGTTCATACTTTGACATTCTAGATTCTAGTTCTCGGTTCTTGGCCTTTTCCTCTTCAAGATGATCAAGTTCTTCTTGCATAGTTTGTTTCTCAACTAGCAATCTTTCAGCATCATCTATTGTAAGGTCCATCATTGCCTTTTGATATTCTGCAAATAGATTCTCTATTGTTGGTTGAAAGTAGTGATTATCTAATTGAACAGTTACAGAGTGACCCATCAGACGTTCTACCAGTGATACATTTGCATTGTCTTTGAGTTTGAAAATTGTATCAAACCGTCTTCTAAATGCATGAACTAGTAGATTAGTATCATCAGGCCCACCTATTCCGGCAGTTTGTTTGATTCTTCTAATAAGAAAAGAAATTGTTTTCTCAGTTACAGGAACATTGTTTCTATTACTATGAACAGAAGGAAACACAAGTGATTCAGGTGTCAGTATCTCTCCCTGCTGCTTTCTTCTTTCATGATATGCAGACAAGGCTTCACTGGCCTCTTTGTTGATAAAAGTGGTGTATTGTTCTCTATGACATGGATAGACAGTCACTGCCAAACATCCAAATTGCATCTGTTTGAGGTCTTTGATTTTCATTTCAGGGATAGATCCACGTCTCACACCACTAGAAGACAAGAATAGAATCACAGCCCGACTTCTGAGACTTTTTGCAACAGATAACATTCTCTTAATTTCATCAGTTGTGTACGGTCTAGAATTATGAGGTTTCTCGTCTTTACCTAGTAGTTTTCGTATTTTTTTCCAGTTTATAGCCTCAAAATCATTGGATTCAAGGAAGGACTGTATTGCAAATGTAGTATTTCTCATATGGGAATGGCTTTTGTCATCATTTTTCAAATGTATCAGGTAATCTTCAATTCTTTCTTTGAGTAGAATCTTGTCTGTTTGTAGCAATGCATCCCATGATGGAATGTTGTGGTATTTGCAAAAGCTTTTGATCAGTGTAGAATACAATTCTCTAGTTTTTGGAGAGTGAACATAGTTCTCGAAGAGAACCATTGATCGTGTTTTTTGAATCGCCATTATATTATCAATATAAGGATTTATGATATTTAATATCGAAAAGGAGAAACTTGTTTAATATCTAGTACTAACAAGTATAGATATGGAATTATTAGATGACAAGATG
>JACNFV010000201.1 GCA_014384445.1 Candidatus Nitrosopumilus sp.
CTGGACTTGATGCTGGAATGTCTGGAGTTGCTCTTGCTGGAAAAATTTGATATGTAAATGCAAATAAAAATATCATTAACATTCCAATCCACCAAACTGGGAAACTTGAACTAATAATTGCAAAACTTGAGGTAATTCTATCTATTGTGGACCCAATTTTACTTGCAGATAACGCTCCAACAAAAATTCCTACTATAGAAATTAAAATTGTTGCAGTAGTAAATAATAAAATTGTTCTTGGAAGTTTTTCAAAAATAATATCTTTTACATCTGATGAACCCAAATCACTTGTTAGAAAAGTAGCATGTCCAAAATCTAATAAAATTATTTTATACATTGTTAACCCTATTCTTTGAGGCGAATACCATGGCTCATCTAATCCTAAATTTTTTATCCGTTGCTCTGTTTGATTTTCAATAAATGCTTCAAATTCTTGCACTGATGAAAAACTTTCAACTATTGCTGGATTTTCAGTAATTTCTGATCTAACTTGAAACACAACTCCTTGTTTTAGAATTGTATCCATGTTGGAACCAACAAGCATTATTGTAATTAGCAATGTAATCAGTAATACGCCAAACATTGTAGCTGCACGTTTGGCGATGTATTTTTTCATACTCAATATCGTATTTTGATAAAAATAGCTTATAATATTATTAGATAGGGTCAACTTTTTGTTAAATTGTATTTTAGGCATGATTTAACTATCGGTTTCAAAAACTCTCTTAATTGAAGACAAAATATGATGATAAAATACTTGCATTAACTGATAATTGGAAATTTACAAATGATATAGTTAGAAAAATTGGTGGCGATAAATCTGCTATCATTGAGGCTCTGAAAATGCTAAAAATTATTGGTTACCTTCAGATTAAACCTGATAAAAACAAGATCGTATATAAAAAAAATGATCAGATTCAATCTGAATTTAATTTTTTAATGATGATGGACTTTTTTGAATCGAATCAAAAAATGGCAATAAATTTTATTAATCAAATTCCTACCCTCATGAAATCTGATGAAATTCGTTTAAGAGAAAAAAGTTTGGATTTACTAGAACGTATACAAAATGATGTTGATCGAGCTTATCTTGTTATAATTCGAAATAATTATCATGAACAATTGGGACTGCTTTCATCTCAAATAGTACAAGAAAGAAATAAAAAATTAGATGTTTATATCAAGAAAATCGTGGATGTTATTTTAGATAAATATCCACAAAAACACATTAGAAGTGCAATACAAAAATATTTTCAAAACAATAATGCAAAATTTGAATTTAAAATTTCATAAAGTTCTATTGGAAATATATTATATGATAAAAAATAAGTGTCTCTACTAAAATTCAAATTTTGGCATTTATTGCAATTATAATTTTGGGTGTTTTTGTTTTGGATACAGATATGTTTGGAATTTTTTTGGGAATTATGTTTGCACTTGTTATTGGATTATTGATTAAATATCAATACGGTGTTTATAAACAAAAGAAATAATTAGAAATTTAATTTCAAAATGCAATAGTAAGAATTTAATTCATTATCCAATTTTGATTATATTATGAGTAGTCCTAATACTATCAAAAAAGCAAAAAAATTGGTAGATTCTGGATGTGTAATAAAAATTGAAAAAGATTTATTTCAAATAAAATCCTCTTCTGATCCTGAAAAATCTTATTTTGTGACTAGTGATACTTGTGAATGTTTTGGATTCAAAAATTATTATAAATTTCATCATGGTAATGGGCAAAAAGCTAATTGTTCTCATTTAGAAGCAATTAGAATTTTTAAACAAGAGAATTCTAATTAATTTTTTATCTCTTTTGGTTCTATTTTCCCTACTATAGCTTTATTTTTTAAAATTATAATTGGACGTAATATCAGTCCTGGATTTTTTACCATGAGTTTAATAATTTCTGAATCTGTTTTTTTATTTTGTTCCAAATTCATTTCTTTGTATGTTTTGTCTCTTTTTCTAAGTAATTCTTTTGGTTTTTTTCCTGTCATTTTAATTATTTTCTTTAACTCTGTTTCTGTAAATGGATCTTTAAAAAAATCCCTAGATTCTATATCCATCTTCATTCGTTCCATTTCGCTAATAGTTTTTTTACATGTGATACAGGATGATTTATGGTAAATTTTCAATTAATCTGATTTTTTTATTAGCCTTAAAAACTCTTTAATTAAAGAAATATTCAAATTCATCTATTGATAATGATTAACTATGATTTGTGCTGCATGTGAAACTAGGAAACATTTTGAATGTATAGATTGTATGAATAATCACAAAACACACTTGTGCAGCTGTGATTGTCATAATGAGAATACTGCTCCCCATGAAGTAGGAACATCTCACTGATCTAAAAATTTCTGATCTCATTAATAACTGAGAATTGCTATCTTGTCGTGCCTCAGTATAATTTTATTTTGCACCAAAAGCTGAAAACTATCTAATATTTTAACTCTTCCAGATTCTAATTTCATTTTTTTAAAATTTTTTTAAACCTGAAGATTCATAAGACAAAAAAAATTCCTAGCTACAAATTATGGCAACATCACTAGAAACTTTTGGTACATTAGAATACGTGCTTGATAAATATTCTAAAATTTGGTGCTGGAAAGTTACAGGTAAGCATGCAGTTGAAATGATTTCAAAATTAACTCCTGAGGCTTGGTATGGAGAAAATGAGAATGAAGTAATTATTGCAGATTCCACTGAAAGCCTAAAAAATCTTAAACTACTAATGGATCGATACCCGTTAGATATATTATCTAAATCTATCTGGCAAAGAAAAATTGTTAAAACATATGCTCCAAAACCTATTCTACCTCCAATTAAACATAAACTAAAACGTGCCAAAACTGGTGAACAATTTAGAGGTAAACTAATGAACTTTCAAAAAGAAGGTTTAGACTTTTTACTAAAATCTTCAGGTAATGCATTACTTGCAGATGAGATGGGACTTGGAAAAACAGTTCAAACCTTATCATATGTTTCGACAGAAAAACAAACTTTTCCAGTATTAATTGTCGCACCATTAGTTACTTTGAAAAATTGGGAGCGTGAAATTCAAAAATTTGTTAAGAAAAAAAGTAGAAATGGTAGAATTATTGAATCTGAATTCCCTAGCATTACTTCTATACGTACTGGTAAATCTAAAGAATTGCCCCAAAGTGATGTGTACATAATTAATTATGAATTACTTCTTAAACGCTCTGATGATATTGAAAAAGCTGGAATACATACAATTGTTTGTGATGAAGTTCATAATTTAAGATCAAAAACCACTCAAAAATACAAGGCTATTAAAAAACTTGCAGCGTTACCTTCAGTTCAATACAGAATCGGACTTTCTGGAACTCCAATTTATAATCGTGGTTCTGAAATATGGCCAATCATCGATATTTTAAAACCAGGTTTACTTGGAAGTTTTAAAGAATTTTGTGAATACTTTTGTTATGTTGATGATAAGGGAAAAGCAATTGTTTTAGAAAATAAACGAGCATCACTTCGAAATGAATTACAAAAACATGTTATGCTTCGTAGAAAAAAATCAGATGTACTGAAAGAACTTAAGGATAAAGTTAGATACAAAGAAGTCATTGCAGCTGATACTGACTTTTACCTTGAAGAACTTGATAAAATTTGGAAAAAACTTGAATCTGAACAAAAACAAGCACAAACTGAATTTTCAAAATCTGCCTCATACCATAGAGCAATCCAAAGTGAAAGACAGATTGCAGGTCTTGCAAAATTACCGCATGTGATTAATTTTGTAAAAAATATTATGGAGATTGAAGAAAGTGTGGTTGTATTTTGCCATCATAAAGTAATACACAAATTACTAAATGAGAGTCTTGAAGAATTTTCACCTGTTGCTATTATTGGTGGACAATCTGATGAAACTAGACAGGATCAGATTGACAAGTTCCAAAAAGGCGAATCAAAATTAATGATTGCTGGTATCCGTGCTGGAAATGTGGGAATTAATCTAACTCGAGCAAAATATGTTATTTTTGCAGAACTTGATTGGAGCCCTGCAATACATAGACAGGCTGAAGACAGACTTCATAGGATAGGTCAAAAAAACACTGTTTTTGCATATTACTTGATTGGAAATGGAACTTTGGATGATCATGTTGCAAGTATTTTAGTTGACAAAAGTTATGAAATTGA
>JACNFV010000180.1 GCA_014384445.1 Candidatus Nitrosopumilus sp.
TACAATAATTAATTTTTCTTCAACTGCCTTTTTTGCCATATCTTTTTTTGATATTCTGCCACCAGAATCTACCACAATCTTTAATGCTTGAATGTGTCTATCTTCAGGCTTTTGAATCTCATATGTAGGAATGTATTCGATGTCTTTGATTCCTTTAGACATTGCCTTGCCTGAAAATCCAAGATACTCTTTTGCCTCCACATAGAATGGATTTACATTTTCATTATCGTTAAACATCATTGATGCCATCATACAGCCTATTGCCTGAACTTTGGATCCTGATGCCAAATTAACTGAAATGATATTTCCAGTTTCTTGTACAATTAATTTTTTCACAGTTTTAATTATTTGAAATAGTGCAGTTCTATTATGATATTCTATTACAACTTCAATGTTTAATTTTTCTAACTGTTCTGAAATCTTTTGATAAAACTTTGTTGCCTTATCCTCAGATGGATTCTCATGAACTAACAATATCACTTTGTCTGCTCGTAGTTTTTTTGCAGGTAAAACGATCCTATCTATCTCATAGCCTACAGGGGCAATATGTACACGCAAGTTTTGAATATCAGTCATCACAGTATCCATAATGTTCATACTAATAACTAGTCATAGGAGAAGATATTAAATTCATAAAAAATACAGATTTATGAAAATTTTTGGGTTTGGGGAAAAAAAGATTCTAGATTGTACGTGTGGCTGTGGATGTAGAGAAACTTTTGAAGAATTTGGAATGATAACCAAGGGTAAAGAAGAATATTCAGCAAGAAGATATGGAACCATTTGGACAGGCGATTATACAATTTGTAAGGATTGTAATTATAACAAGCATTCAAAATCAAAAGTGAGCCCAAGTTCCAAACAAATTCATCAAATAAATCAAAATGAAGATTCTATTAAATTTGAAGAATTCAAAGGGGTGGTAAAAGGTATCTCAGATGAAGAATTTGAAATTCTATTAAAACTAGGTTTTTCTGTAAAGGGATTTGACATATATCGAATTAGACGAAAAGTAATTTCATCTAATGATTATGTAATAAGTTTAAAATTGAAATCAAAAGACAATGAAAATTCACGTATGTATGTTGCACATGTGGGTAGAATACCTAATGGATATTCATTAGAATGGATGGATGATTTTTTAATTCGTGCAGATGAATATCAGAGTCATTTTTGGGAATGTAGAGAAATTTTTGTAATGAATATTAATGAAAATACAACAAGATATGATCAACCTAAGAAATCAGAAACAAAATATAATAAACATAATATAAATAAAGTTAAATTAATCACAGGAAAGAAATTTCATAATTTTTTCAGAAAATTAACTACTGAAAAGAAGCAAAGACTAGAAAAATTATATTTAAAAGAAAATAAAATATGGGATCAAAAATCACAAGATGAACAAAGAGAATTTTGTGAAAAAGTAAATGTAAATTTTATTCAATACAATAGATTATGGAAATATCCAATATATGATCAATGTAGATTAATATTTTCTTTGGGCGATTCAAATAAAGAACAATATGAAGAAGAGTCAAAAAATAATTATGAAGATCGATATAATGCTAATGGGAACAAGTCTGATAACTCTGAAGAAGAGGTTACAATTACTATAAAGAATGCTTATGAAATTTTAGATGTAGATGAATCTGCAACTTTTGAAGAAATTAAAGATTCAAAAAAGAAACTCATTTTGATGTGGCATCCAGATAAACACAGGAATGAATCTAGGAAAAAAGTGGCAGAAAAAGAAATAAAAAAGATCAATATAGCTTTTGATATGTTAGAATCTGAAAGAAATTCTGAATAAAAGGCACTTTTAATCAATATCTAGGCATAACAGTATGAATAGTATGCTTACTATGGTCATGATATATAATAATTTTCAAAGCACTATCTAATTCATGAAACAAACACAAATTCAAAAAATCGCACTAGACTCGTGTGTGGTAATTGATTTAATTGAAAAACCACAAGTAGCCTCAGGACTAAAAGCCCGTCTAAAGGGGAAATCAATCAAAGTAGTACTCTGTGATGTTGTACTAAATGAAGTACAGAGAGTGAGAGGATTAACTCCACAAATAGTAATTGAGAAAATCTCAAAAATTCTTGGAAGAGAGATAGAACTATCTGAAATTGATGAGCAAAACAATTCAAATGAAATAACAAATCAGTTTCAAATTTGTCACAACGGGGATAATAAAATCTTGAGTCTATGTCAGGCAAAAGACTTTGTTCTTGTTACATTTGATAGAATGCTTCTAAAGGCTTGTGAGTTTGTAGGAGTTGTAGGATTTCATCCATCAATGGTGAGGGGAATTTAAAATGAAACCTACAATGTATCCTAGAATCATCAGGGAATTTGAAGATGAAAGAGATGAACAACCAATGTTCTATGAGGGAAACTAGATGAGTGAAAACCACATCAGAGAAGCACTTGGGCAAAGACTGGAAGTTGCAGACGTAGAGTATGACATCAAGCGAATGTCTGCAGAGATGAACTATCACATGTCAAAGGCTAAAATCTTTGAACAGACCATAAAATCCCGACAAGGAGACCTAGATGAAATGCTCGGGGCTCCACAGAATCCTGTAAAAAATGGAGAGATGTACAAATGAATTACGGAGGAAAATCATGACTATACTATTCAGACAAAAAAACACAACCCATGCAGAGAGCATTGCAATATCTTTTGCAAATCTCAAAGAAAAGTTAGAAGAATATCAAAAGGAGGAATCAAAATGAATTGGAAAAAGATTCTAATTCGTGAATGGTATCAACCACAGTTTAACAAAGCAGAGAGCATGGTATCATACTATAGAAATGTCGTAGCATATGGAGAAAGTGTTGGAATAGAGACACTGTCTGGAAGAAGAAAAGGAACTGTCTTGTATGCACAAACTGCGTTAGAATACTGGGTAGAAAAACAAGAAAAATTCAGATTCAAACTAGAAGACAATGAAAGGAGAGGGAAATAATGGGAACTTTTCTGACATTAATTGGAATTATAGTGATTCTCAGTATTGTTTCAACAATCTATGTTGAAGACAATTCGCAGTTAACAATAGAGAATGCAAAAGAGTTTGGTCATAAAATCTTAGATACTGTGGATCTTTGGAGGGTATAAAAAATGAAAATCACTAGAGTACTTCCAAAATCAATTGCTATTGAATTTCAAAAGCATAGTATTTCAAAAAATGAAACAGAATTAGAATACTATCGTGCTCGTGTATTTACTTTGGAACAATTAATCCAAGAAGGATATGACGAACTAGTTAGACTGAGGGGATACAATTGGAAGTAATTTCAGAAATTACATCACAACATTATGTTGTATTTGCAATTTTAGCAATAATTTCTGTAGGGATTGTCAGTACGATTATCTTTAAAAATATTCAGAAATACAAACAAAGTCAATATAATAAAAAATATAATTTGAATACGGATATAGGTAAAATAGAAAATGCATTAAATAAAATCCTCAGCATACTTTATGATTTAGAGGAAAATATTGAAAGACATTCCTATGATGTAGATTTGAATGAGTCACATCCAAAAGATATATGGAAACTTGAACTAGAAATTCAGTCAATTAGAGGCATTATCAAACATCAGTTAGGACACATACCACGAATGAGGTGTTATTTGAAATGAAGAAATTCATCAATGATATTCTCAATACAATAAACATAGAAAATATCGACAAAGGAATCTCTACGTTCAACAAAGCAATTCAAGACTTTGGGGATTCAATGGACTCTATAACTAAAGAAATGTCATCAGACATTGAAAAATCAAACAAAGAATCAAAAGATAGAGAGAAAAGAAACAAGGAAAATCTAGATAAAATTTGGGGTAAGAGGGATTGAGGTGTAAAATTTGTGAAATCTCTCACAAGAACACTAGTAGATTTCAGCTATGGGAAGAGCAAGTTTGTAGATTATGTAGTAACATTTGTGACTATTTTTCTTGGAATGGCAACTATTTGCATGAATATTGGAGTGTAAGAAATTGAAATGTCCTAATTGTAACAAAGAATGGATTGCAAGAATTCTTTGGGGATATCCTGCAGACATGCAATCAATAGAAGAAGAACTAGAGAGAAAGGAGATTGTACTTGGAGGATGTTTAGTAACAGACCACGATCCAACATGGGAATGCA
>JACNFV010000124.1 GCA_014384445.1 Candidatus Nitrosopumilus sp.
TTGATAATGTATGGAAAGTTAACTTTGTCTGGAAGATAATTTGGCAGTGGTCCCCATATCGTAATTATCTTTGTCTCTGGTTTTAATTTATTAAATTTTTTAACCATGTTTTTTATGATTTTCTCATCTGTAAACCAAAATAAAATTACAGTTGCATCTGAAATATCCGATTCCTCTATATTTTGATGAATTAATTTTACGTGAATATTTTTTCCTTCAATGTTTTTTTGTGCATTTTGAATTTTTTCTAAATTGTTATCTATCCCTATGGCTTTTTTGACTTTAAATTCATTAATTGCGATCTCTATTCCTTTTTCATTATTACATCCTAGATGAAAAAATATGTCGTCTTTTCCTAAGTTTGAAAATTTAAAAATTTCTTTAAGTGATTTTTCAGGTAATTGAACATCCTCACCACTAAGTAGTTTTTTTGGCAGTGTTTCTAAATATTCTTCAATTTTCATTAATTATAATATTTTAAGCAAGAATTTATTCTCTTATGCTTTCTAATTTTGATACTGCTTGCCATAACTGAGTTCTTACATATGATGGCATGTTTGCATCTTGTGTAATATCATCAAGTAGGCTAATTGCATTTGCAGCTCTCACTGCTAATGGGTCGTCCTCTTTTACTAACTCTGTAACAAGATCTGTAATTGATTTTTTAACTGTTTTTGGAGTGGAGTTAGTAGATACAATTAGGTTTAATGTATCGATAGCTTCTTTCATTGATTGTTTATTTTGAGCCTCGTCTACCATTTTTTACACATTTTGTTAAAAATTAGCAGTATATAGTTACATCTCTACAAATACATTGTTTGATTCAACTACAACATCATATGATGTTAAATCTCTGAGTTTTACTGGAAATTTTGAAAATTTACCCGTTTTACAATCAAACTCTGCTGCATGCCATCCACAGGTAATTGTACACCCATCTAACTTACCTTCAGATAAACTAGAACCTGAATGTGTACATGAATCATCTATAGCACAATATTCCCCATCAATATTTGCAACTAGAATATCTCTACCATCAATTGACACTTTGATCATTTTTCCAGGGGTAATGTCTGATGTTTTTCCTGCAATTATTCTTCCCAT
Source organism: Candidatus Nitrosopumilus sp. (assembly GCA_014384445.1). Classification (GTDB taxonomy): domain Archaea; phylum Thermoproteota; class Nitrososphaeria; order Nitrososphaerales; family Nitrosopumilaceae; genus Nitrosopumilus. The sequence goes on from JACNFV010000124.1 coordinate 1,105, forward strand.
AGCAATTTTTATTTGATCATTCTTAATATTTTTTTGTATATGGAAATTCGAGAAGCAAATTCTTTTGATAAGATTCCTGTTCTAAAATTTTGTAAGGATACATTTTCTTGGGGGGATTATGTTGATAAAGTTTGGTCTTCCTGGTTAGACGAAGGCAATTTATTTTTATTTGAAAAACAATTCCCGGTTGGAATATGTCATGCATTTTATTCTGAAAATCAAATCTGGATTGAAGGAATTAGAATTGATCCTAATTTTAGAAGGAAAAAGATTGCTTCAAAACTTGTTACTCATGCTGAATTAATTGGAAAAAAAACTAACGCATTATTTTCTTACATGTTGATAGACACTGAAAACACACCGTCTATCTCTATGGCTAATTCATTAAATTATGAACTATTTGAAATATGGAACTTTTATTCATTAATTCCTAAAATAAAATCTCATCATAAAATTGAATTTGCAAAATCTGTATCTTCTAATCTATTTCCTTATTATGTAGATTCATGGAGGTGGTTTTCAACTAATGAAAAAATTCTATCAGATTTATGTGCTCAAAATAAAGTCATTGAATCTAGTTTGGATGGTAAAATATCTGTTGCTATAATTGGGGATTATAAACATCATGAAAAAACTTTGATTGTAACTCTATTTTCAGGCTCATTTCACACTTTATCTAACATTCTTTCTTATTTACAAAATTATGCAATTGAAAAAAATTATGAACGAATTCAAATTTTAACTAAGGAAAAATTATCTTCATTTGATTCTTTAGAATATAAAATTTCATTTAATTTGATGAAAAAATCTTTGATTTAATTTGATTTAATTACTCTTATTGTATTGTTTAGCATTCCTAAACCTTCAATTTCCATTTCTATTTCATCACCGTCTTTTAGATATACTGCATTTGGTTTGTTTAACATTGTACCTGCTGGTGTTCCAGTTGAAATTATATCTCCTTTTTCTAATGTCATCACTTTACTAATTTTTGCAACTATCTCTGGAATTTTAATAAACATTTTATTTGTTGAAGAATTTTGTCTTATTTCTCCATTAACTTTTGTTGACATTTTTAGATCTTGAGGATTTTCTATTTCATCAGCTGTTGTAATCCATGGTCCGCATGGTGCAAATGTATCAAATCCTTTTCCTCTGGTAAATTGTTTATCTATTTTTTGAATATCTCTTGCTGACGTATCATTGAAAATCATATATCCAAATATCATATCTTTTGCATCCTCTACACTAACATTTTTACAATCTTTTTTAATAATCAACGCTAATTCAATTTCATAATCCAATTGTGTAACAAAGTCTGGACATACAATGTCTGATTTTGTATGGTTTAGTGTTGTTCTTGGTTTCATTACAAATGCTGGGTCTTCAATTGCTTGCAATCCCTGCTCTTTTGCATGATCCGAATAGTTGAATGCTAGACATATTATTTTACTTGGATTTGGAATAGGTGCTAATAATTTATATTTTGAAATATCTTCCCTGTATTCTAATTCATTTATTTTATTCTTAATTTCATCATACCATCCATCAAACAAAAAATCTTTAAGATTAATGGGAATTGGTACGCCTGTTAATTCTGTAATTTCACTTTTTATAGCTATTTTACCGTCTTTAAGAAAACCATATGTTTCACTAGTACCGTTTGTTACTCTAACTATTCTCATATTTCATCACTTATGTGTAAAAATCGCTTGATTTTGTGAATCTTTTCTACAATATCCAAATCTAATAAATTGTATCTCATCTCCGTCTTTTATCTGTAAGTAATGTGGCTCACAATACGCCGTTATCTCTTCTAGACTGTCTTCATTGAATTTTTCATTAATAAATAGTATTTTTGGAATAATCATCTTAATTTGATGTGCTGTTTTTTGTGAAACCCATTGTATTTTTGGAATACTTTTAATGTCTCCATCCTCTATATGTTCTCCTTCCAATTCTTCTCCTTGTTTTGTAATCAAAATATTCCCTAATCCTAAAAGTCTAATTTTTTCTCCTTCTTTGATATTTTGTGTATCTTCTCCAGAAATATAGAAACTTCCATCAACATCAATTTTTCTTTTACCCATATCATTTACTGGATGATTTGACACTTCAACTGATGTGATTGATAAATTTTTTACTGTAAGTTTTTTTGGATTACTAACCATATACAATCTAATACTATTTTCATCAACAAATTTTCTATTAAATGCTTCAAGCGAATCAAATGGTGCAAGTGTATTTGCTTTAGTTAATCCTAATGACATGATAAATTTTCTAATAGCTTCTGGTTTTATTCCTCGTTTTTTTAATCCCTCTAAAGTTGGTAATCTAGGATCGTCATACCATGAAACTTTTCGTTCTTCAATTAAAGGTCTGATCACTCTTTTTGAAATTGGCATACCTTTGAATTCTAATCTTGAGAAAAATCCTTGCTCTGGTTTTCTCATATTCAGTGAATCTAAAATTGTCTCAGTTAGCTCTTCTCTTAATTCAAATTCTTTTGAACGAAAAGCATGCGTAACCCCATCAATACTGTCCTCGATTGCAACTGCAAAATCATAACTTGGCCAAATTCTATACTTTTCACCTAATGTGTAATGTTTTCCCTCTATTATCCTGAATAATACTGGATCTCTCATTACTGCATTATCTGCTTCCATGTTTCCACGAAATCTAACAACTGCTTCACCTGGTTTGAATTTGGTTTCCATTTTTTCCCAATTTTTGATATTTTTTTCCAAACCTTCTCTACTGCATTTACACGCTTTTCTTTCTCGTCTATTTTTACTGATGTCTTCTCTTTTACATTTACAAATGTAGGCTTTTCCAGAATTAATTAATTCAATTCCTTTTTCATAAAATACTTCCATATCATCTGAAGTACTTTTTACTATGTCAAATTCTATTCCTAACCATTCTAATCCCACTTTAATTGCTGCATGATATTCCATTCTTTCAGCTTCAGGATTTGTATCATCCATTCTTAAAATGAATTTCCCTCCATACATTTTTGCATATTCTGAATTAATGATAGCTGCCTTTGCATGTCCGAT
>JACNFV010000182.1 GCA_014384445.1 Candidatus Nitrosopumilus sp.
CCAAAAATAAAAACTTCAAACCAGAATTTTTTGTCATCTTCTGAAAAGATGTTTACGTTTTCTTTGATGTCATAGTTTCTTTTTGCGTCAATTGCAACTACAACGCATTGTCTTCCAAACAATGTCATCAGTTCAGTAATCAGTGCTGGGTTTTTTATTGCCGCAGTATTGACCCCGACCTTATCGGCGCCATTGAGTAAAATGTTTCGAGCATCGTCAATTGATTTTACGCCGCCGCCAACAGTAAACGGAATGTTAATCACAGATGCAACCTTACGAACCAATCCCTTAATTGTTTCTCGCTGTTCATCAGAAGCTGTAATGTCAAGAAATACAAGTTCATCAGCACCCTCGTTACTATATTTAGCAGCAAGCTCCACTGGATCCCCAGCGTCCTTAATGGATTCAAAATTTAATCCCTTAACGACTCTGCCATTTTTTACATCCAAACAAGGAATGATTCTTTTAGTTAGGGTCATGCTAATTTCTTGCTCTCCTGTATCGTAATTTTGTTCTCATAAAGTGCTTTGCCCAAAATAACTCCCCACGCATTTCTCTGTTTTACTTTGGGAATATCATCAATGCTAGAAATTCCACCACTGGCAATCACATTTGCATTTTTTAAATCACACGCATCTTTAAGAAATTCTAAATCAGGTCCTTCCAAGGTTCCGTCACGATTAACATTGGTTAAAAGAAATTCTGTAAATCCAACATGCAAAAACTCCTTCATCGAGTCAATTAGGGAAATATCAGTAGTGTCCTGCCAGCCATGCGTTACAATAATTCCGTCTTTATGATCAACGGAAATAACAATTTTTTCAGGGCCTAGTTTGGTCAGCAAGGTTTGTAATAGTTCTGGTTCTTTGAAAGCAAAAGTTCCAATTACAACCCTATCAACAATTTTCAGAGCTTCAAGGATCAAGGATTCGGAGCGCAATCCGCCAGCAATTTCGACAGGTACTGAGACTGAGGAAACAATTTTTTTAATTAATTCAAAATTAGAACCCAGGCCCAAGGTGGCATCCAAATCCACAAGATGAATCATGTCAGCGCCAGCATCTTCCCATTTTTTTATAATACTGATCGGATCATCACTGTATACCGTTTTTTGATTGGGATCACCCTTGTACAATCTAACTACTTGTCCATTCATAAGATCAATTGCAGGGATTACTTTCATTTTTTACACACACTTAGAAAATTTTGTATCATGATTTTTCCAACATCGCCAGATTTTTCAGGATGAAATTGAGTTCCAAAGAAATTATTTTTCTCAACAACTGCAGGAATTTTAACGCCATAATCAGATTCAGCAGTTATTACATCATCAAATTTTGGTTGTGCACGATAAGAGTGAACAAAATAAACCCAGGAATCATCTTTGACCCCCTCTAAAATAACTCCAGGTCTTTTGATTTCTAAATTATTCCACCCCATATGAGGTACTTTTACAGTGGATGGTAAAACCACTATCTCACCATCAATTACATTAAATCCTTTTTCAATTCCCTCCTCACTTTTTTCAAAAAACATCTCCATGCCAAGACAGATGCCTAAAACAGGAGTATTTTGCTTTACAAAATCTTGAAATTTAGTTTTTGAATTTTCATTTATACTTTTAATTGCAGGATCAAAATTACCCACTCCAGGCAATAACAATCCAGAATAAACATTGGGTTTATCAAAAGAAGTAATGACATCTACCGAGGCACCTGCCTGCTCAAGAGAATTTTTGAGACTGAAAATATTTCCAGCACCATAGTCAAAAATTGCCACACTAACCATTACATTGAACCTTTGGTACTTGGAATTCCTTTCTGCTTTTTATCATATGATGACGCAGTTCTAAATGCAACGGCAAGTGATTTAATTGCAGATTCAACCTTGTGATGATCATTATCGCCATACTTTACAGTAAGGTGAATGCAGCTGTTCAAATTTTGAAGCAGAGACTGAAAAAAGTGCTCGAGATCTTCTTTGGAAACATTTTCAGTTTTATTTCGTTTTAATAATAAAGTTAATTTTGAAAATGGGCGTTTTACTAAATCAATGGATGCTTCAGATAAAGATTCATCCATAGGCACTGAAGCATAGCTAAATCTAGTTATTCCACTTCTTGAGCTTAATGCCTTGTCAATTGCCTGACCAATAGTAATTGCAGTATCTTCAATCAAGTGATGTTCAATACCGTCATTTGATTTTGCATTGACTTTTAGATCCATCATCCCGTGTTTGCCAAAAGATGTGATCAGGTGATCAATAAAATTAATTCCAGTCTTGACACTGGTATTTCCAGTACCATCAAGATTCACAGTTACAGAAATGGTGGTTTCTTTGGTACTTCGATTAATGGATGTTTTTCTTGGAGTCATATTATTTACAGATTATCTGATATTATTTATTCTAAATTTAATACCTTTGGTAGTAAAGTAATAGAGTCTAAAACAAGAATGGCTCCATTTTGTTCAAATAATTTCAATTTTTCCTGAGGGTTTTTACTGGTTCCAATTATTCCACAAAAAGTAGTTTTATTGCCTAAAATTGTTGCCTTTTTGGCCATGATAAAATCCTCCATGGAATCACCAACATACAAGCAGGATTTACTATTCATGCCATGGATAGAATTTACAAGTGCCTGTGGATTGGGTTTTGCAAGATCTCGAGATTCATCTTCTAAAAATACTGAATTTGGCAGATCAAATTTCTGCAATAGATTCTTTAATGAATAACTAACAGATTCCTTGCCCCTTCCAGTAACCATAGAAATTTGTTTGCCAAATTTTTTTTGTAATTTTATACACAATTCGTCATCAAGTATCACATCATCATTTTCAATTAAACCAGGATCAGAAAATTTTGAATTGGTTTTAAATAATTTTAAATAAAGTTCAGGCCCATAAAACAATTGATCAAATATCTGGTACAAAACATTTTCTTTATGAGAGCCCGGATACGATAGTTGATTAATAATTTTAGAAATATCAACTTGATTTTTCAAAAAATTTTCAACTGATTTTATACCAGTTGAATCAGAATTTTCTATAACAGTAAAAATAAACTCAGTTTGATCTTTTTTTAATTTTTTTGCAGCAACAATTGAAATAATTGCAGCGTAAGTTAAATCAACTTCGTCATTGAATCCTCCAGTAGATTTGAATCCATCAATGATTTTAAAATCTATATCAATTGAATCATCAATGTTTGCCAAAGTTTCTAAAACATATTTTGCAGTGGTAATAATTGTTTGATCATATGATTTTGTAATATCAATTAACACGCCATCGCAATCAAAAATTAAACTATCAATGTCAGCATGATTAAATGAATCATCAAGGTAAATTCCCTCTAATTTTTGTTTGAGAGTCATTGCAATAAATCACGAATAGCCAATAAAAATTTTGAATTCATTTCTTTTGTTCCAATTGTCACCCTAAGGCACCCTTCATGGTTTCCTATCTTACCTAATTTTCTAATGGAAATTCCCTGCTCAGCAAGTGCCGAATAAACTCGTTTGTAAGAGCTGTGTGCATCAAATAATACAAAATTAGCCTTAGAATCAAAGACTTCAAAGGTATCAAATTTTTGTAATGTTTCAATAATCCTTTGCCTCTCAATTTTAATTATTTTTGTTGCATTATCCATCAAGTTCACTTTTTGCAAGGCTAGAATTCCAGATTCAATAGTAATGGTGCTTAGAGGATACGGGTATTGTAAAACATTAAGAAATGTATCTGTGAATTTTTTATTTGCAACAAAATAACCTAAACGAATGCCTGCCATTCCAAATGATTTTGACAGAGTTCTAACCACGATGAGATTACTTTGTGTTTTTACAAGGCTGGAAAGAGAATAATCAGAAAATTCACCATAAGCTTCATCGATAATTATCAATCCATTAAATGACTTGATTAATTTTTGTAATTCTGTTTTTGAAAATTGAAATCCAGTGGGGTTATTTGGAGAATCAAGGTACAAAATGTCTGCATTTTTTGATTCTTTAAGAAATTTGTTGACATCTAATTTCATATCGTCTGAAAATGGAATTGCAATTAATGGAATTGAATATAATTTGCATCTCTCCTCAAAAAAACTAAAAGTAGGGTTTGATGTAAGAACTTTAGTTTGTTTTGATGCAAAATTAGATAAAATTAAATCTA
>JACNFV010000040.1 GCA_014384445.1 Candidatus Nitrosopumilus sp.
CTGGTTATACTCTAAGCAAAGCCTCAGGTAATGAAGTCCTAAGATAGAGTAGTGACAGTTTTACTTCATACTCTATTTTAGAAATAATATTGTATGTTTGAATATCTTTGTTATTCTAAAGTGTCACTAACCTCTCTTTCTCAAGTATTCAATGTGGAAACAATTAGTAATCACTAATTGAAGTAATTTAGGAATAAATGGGAAGATTGTTCTATCGATGAAATAATATTTTTAGAAATAACTTTCTACCTTTATTATAATTAATGAGACACACAAAGAGTGAATAATTCTCCTAAAGAGCAAAAGAGACACCTATCACGTTGGGGGTGTTTTCAACATACCTAAAGTAGGTTATTTGCCGTGACATTTCAAAAAACTTTGGATATTTTCGTAACATGGCGATTGATTATTTGAATCGACATAATTGGGAGGGTGCAAGGTCAGGAGTCTTTAATCTAAATGAATGTCTTGGTATTGGTTACATGGTATCCATAAATGATAGAGAATATGCAGAACAAATGAAAGAATCTTCTGTCTATCAATGTAGTCATTGTACTATGATTGAAATCAAAACAATTAACAAGAATACAGAAGATGAATATGAAAAAAAAATTATTGTACAAACAGAAATCCCAACACATGAAGTAACACCGTTTGAAATGCGATTAAGTGATATTCATCAACTTTTACTAAATCAAAAAACTGAAACAGTTTGGATATGTCCAAAATGCAATGAGATTAACAAAATGAGAGAGACTAGAAAAATTGTGGGAGAAAGAGCAAAGCCATTTTTTCTCAAAGTAATTGCTATGCCTCCTGTTAAACAAATGGGATTGGATAGACAATTCCCTACAAAATTCAAATCTTGGTTTTGGAACGCTATGGAAGAAATCACATATCAGGAATATCTCTACCGTACAGAATACATCCATCAAAACGGTCAGGAAATGGAAGAAAATTATCGGGATAAGGGAGACCAATAATGGAGACTATAATCAGGACAATAGAGAGACCCGAATCTCAAACAGCCAAGAAGAATAAACCAGTCGTGATAAAGTGGAAAGGTCAGAAATTATTGAGACAGCAGTCGGTGAATTCAGCGATCAATGATATTTACGAATCCTCACGAAGTATGGAATTTATCAAAATCAACCTCATTGGAGCTTCAAGTTCGGGGAAAACAGTCCTTAGTTCTGTATTGGCTCATTCCTTACATGAACGAGATCCAAGCTTTGAAGTCCATTTTTTCCAAGATGAGGATTTGATAGATTTTAGAGCAACCATAGAGAGTTTATCAAATTCAAATCAAATTCTAGTTTTTGATGATTTATCTGGATTAGTTTCAAAGTTTGGTAAAATTGCATTGGATAAATTGAAAGCTGAGATAACAACAATTCGACACATCAATCCAAACACTGACAGAAAAATAATAATGATATTAAATTTCCATGCTCAGAAAACTCTGGATAAATTTATTCGAATTTCTAATTTTACTTTCTATACTGATTGTCAGAATGAAGAAACTGGATATTTGGAAGAACTACTTGGAAAACAACAAAAACAAAAAATTATGCAATTTGCAAAACTAAGAGCTCAATCAAGAATGTATCACAAGTTTACTTTTCCATTGTCTGGAAAGAATTACTTTACTTACAAAGATGGAGATCCATTCAGAGTCTTACTATACAACAATGGGATTAGTACGCGCTTTATTGTTAGTCCTCAATTATCTTTCATACTTGAGGGAAAGAGCTGTCCTATTTGTAATCCTCCTGAAAAAACAAAAGAGACTAATGAAAATCTAAAATCTTTTGTAGATGATTATTCTAAGAAATTTACAAAAGGAATAGCAAAGAGAGCAGTGGAATTAACTTTGTTACGCCAAGGAATTAACACTCAACCTAAACGAGTGGCACAATCTGAGAAATACATTAATCAATACATCAAAGAGAGAAAAATTAATCTAAATGAATTAGCTGAACAGTATAATCTAAAAGAAGTACATACTCACATCAACCCTGATAAACAGCCAGATTTGGAGACTGAAATAGAATGAAATTTTATGTATGCAAAGATTGTGGTTATGAACACACATCAATTGTAGTTTATCAAAGACACATGAAAGCTGTCCACAACAAAGTCCCCATCAATACCTGTAAGATATGTAGTGAAAAATTCAAAGGAAATGATGAATTTGATAAGCATTTACAATTTACACATGGAACTAATCATTGGGACTTGAATTTGGCCATGAAGCAAGTGCTTAGAGATATGAAAAAATTAGATTAACAATGAGTGGTTTTCACTAGTTTTAGGCACAATTTTCAAGTGTGAGGATTGTTCTTGTGCTTATTAATGTGAAAAGATGAAGTTCTTCATTATGAAATTTCTATTTTTTTCAATTTTGCTAGTTTTGCCCTTGATTTTAGCCTCAAATGCCTATGCTTACACCATTACTGATGATGCCACAGGAGGAGATTGTTCTGCCATTGGAACATGGGATTCTGGAAGTAAAACATGTACACTTTCTGGTGATCTAACTGAAGGAATTGTGATTGGAAGTAATAACATTACTTTAGATGGAAATGATAATATCTTATTTGGTCCTGGTGGAAGTTTTGAAAACTATGGAATCTTGGTTGAAGTTAGAACAAATATTGTTTTAAAAAATTTAATTGTAGATAATTTCTATGTTGGAATCCAATTAAATGATTCATTTGATAACACAATTTCAGATAACATCATTCAAAATATTGAACATGAAGGAATTGTTTTAAGTAGTTTTTCTGAAAACAATCTAGTTTCAGATAATACTGTCACTGGAAATGGAGGACATGGAATTGTTTCAAATTCTGATGATAATGAAATTAGAAATAATGTCTCAACACACAATGAAGTTGGAATTAGTGTTTTTGCAAGTTCAGGTTCAAAAGTTATTGAAAATGTTGTCAAGTCTAACCAACAAGGAATGGAAATTTCATCAAATAATATTTTGATTGAAGGAAATGCAATAGAAGATAATACTAGTAGAGGAATTTTAATTTCAGGTAATTCAAACACCGTTCAAGAGAATAACATATCCAATAATGTTCGGGGTTTTCATGTCGGAGGCGATTCAAATACAAAGATTATTCGAAACGATATTATCGGTAACTCGGAATCGGGTTTAACTGAAGGCGGGTCTACCGAAATTTATCAAAATAATTTTGTTAGTAATGGTGTATCTGTTAAATCAGGGTCATCTTCAGCAGTCTATAGTCCCTCAAGTATTACTGGCGGGAATTATTGGAGTGATTATAGTCCTACATGCTCTAACACAAACAATGATAATTTTTGTGATGAACCATATCCCTTCTCGGGTGGAACTGTGAATGTGCATGATGATTATGTCTGGACTATTCAAGATGGATGGCTTACATCAATTAACACTCCAAATGATGTAACTCTGGATGCTATCGATTCTTCAGGTGCTTCTTATGATTATTCGGCAGCTGCAACTCATGACGGAGCCTCAATTTCAGTCACATGTGACCCAGTTTCAGGCTCAATTTTCCCCATAGGAACATCCGAAGTTGTATGTATTGTCAGTAATGGGATAAAATCTACATTTTCAGTTACCGTCAATCCTTTATCTTCAATTATTTCTGTAAATTCCCCTCCAACTGAATCCAACACAACTGTTGAAGGAAATAATCCTGATTTGAAAATATTTGCGTCCGGTTACATTGAAAATCCAATTGGCGGAATAACTACAATTTCATCTGTTTGGAAGGATCCTGCTGGAGTAATAGTATATGATGAAATTCTTCAAGTAGATTCTCAAGGTCAATTCAATAACGAATTTGATAATCCAATGTTTGTAGGAGAAATGAGAGATTCTGGATTGTATACTACAACTTACACTTATGATGATGTTGTTTTAGAATACTCTTGGAATTATCTTTCTTCAGTTTATGAACCAGAACCAGAACCAGAACCCGAAAATGAAGTGATAATTGTACCTGCAAACGGTTCAGGAGCTCCAGGTTGTGAGGAAACATCTCAAGGATGTTATCTTCCGAGTACTGCATATGTTACAATTGGGGGAACTATAATTTTCTCAAACACAGATACTGCTGCTCATAC
>JACNFV010000183.1 GCA_014384445.1 Candidatus Nitrosopumilus sp.
AAAAGATTCACGATGTTTGATTTTGGCATTAAGAATATCTTTCATGTTTGCACGTCTGGGATCTGCTAGAATACTTCGATTCCCAAGGGCACGTGGACCCCACTCCATTTTCCCCTGATACCATCCAACCACATTTCCATCTGCAATGGGTTGTGCCGTTTTTTGTAATAATTCTGTATCATCAAAGGATTTGTATGAGACATTTTTAGAATCTAAAAATACTTTAATTTCTTTATCTGTATATGATGGACCCACATACACATTTTCTTGAATTAATTGTGTATTGTCAGATGTATCTTTTGGATTTTTATGATAAATATAATACAAGTACTGCGCAGCCCCTACTGCACTACCTGCATCCCCTGGAGATGGCGGAATATGAACATTCTCAAATGGACCTTCAGATAGTATTTTGTAATTAGATACTCCATTTAGTGCAACGCCTCCACCGATACATAGATTTTTCATCTTTGTTTTATCATAAATATGATGAACCATTTTTAAAATTACATCTTCTAATACTTTTTGTGCACTAGCTCCAATATCAAAATGAATTTGTAAAGTTTTTTCATCTCTTGTTTTTGGTTCTATACCAAACAGTTTTGAGAATTTTTTACTAGTCATTACTTTGTCATATGTAAATGCAAAATATTCCATGTTAAGATGAATACTCCCATCATTTTTTACATCAATTAAATTCTCCATTATCAAATCATAATACTTTGGTTTACCATAAGATGACAATCCCATCAACTTGTATTCCCCCTCGTTAACTTTGAATCCTAGAAAATAGGTAAATGCTGAATAAAATAGTCCTAGTGAATGTGGCCATCGAATATCATTTGTAATTTTCACAGAATCATTGCTAGCATACCCATATGAGGTAGTACTCCATTCACCTACTCCATCAATTGTAAGAATTGCTGATTCCTCAAATGGTGAGGTGTAAAATGCATGTGCTGCGTGTGATAGGTGATGTTCAGGAAATATTATCTCTCCTTTGAATCCCTTTAGTGCTTTTTTAATATCATTTTTAATCCATAACCTTTTGTGAATCCATTTTGGGATTACATCCAAAAAGCTGTACAGTCCACGTGGAGCAACTGCAATGTAATTATCTAACAATCGTTCAAATTTTAAAACAGGTTTATCATAAAATGCAACTGAATCTATTTTATCTGGTGTGATTCCTGCCTCATCAAGACACCATTGGATGGCTTTGTGTGGAAAATCATCATCAAATTTTTTTCTTGAGAATCTTTCTTCTTCTACTGCTGCTATCACATGTCCATCTTTGAGTAGAGCTGCTGCTGAATCATGATAGTAGCAAGATATTCCTAAATTATACATCAGTACTGTTTCCTAATTCTGTGAGGTTTTGTTTGTTCTACATCCAACCAGTATGTGCCATCTTGGTTTTTTAATCGTAATAAATCAATTCGTAATAATCTAAACAAAATTCCATAAATAGAAATTACTGTAGCAAACAAAATCCCTAAAAATATTTTTGTATTAATTATTGCAAAAATATCTAATCCCTTTAAGATTTTTTTTGCAAATATTTGTGTGACACTTAGAACTGCTACCACAAATATAATTAAAATCTCAATTGAAAATATTCCAGTTGATGATGTTATAATGAAAAACCAAAATGACAGTCCTGCCGTAACAGCTAGGGACTTGAATCTAGAAGAACTGGTTTGCATTTTAAATCGGATAGATAAATGCCACTAGTCCTGATTGTGCAAGAGCTGTTACTCCAATTAGTGCAATTAGTAAAATGATAATTGGAAACATATGAAATTTTCTTCTATGAACAAATAACTCAAAAATTTCCTTAACTGTGGATAACCGTGACAATTTCTTAAATTATTAAAATTACAGTTTATTTGTATATGTTTTGGATGAATTAGAAGACAAATGCCTTCAAATATTTTTTTTGGGTATATGTATTAATAAAATTTACAAGAGTTGTAATTAGATTATCCTTGAATTCTAAACTCTTTTTGTTTCCCTGTACAATATTCGGCAAGATTTTGAACCATAATTTTAGCGACAGTAATTTCTTTAACGGATTTTAATCCATTTCTAGTCTTTTTTCCATGTCTGTAATCATATTGTCTCTCTTTTTGAAATGTTCTCTCTAACAATTCTAGAAACTTTCTAATCAAATCATACTCTAGCACGACTATTCCATCTCTAGTGTATGCATACTGTTTTTTGGATATTCTACTTGACTTTGCATCAGATATTTTCCAGACAGAATAATCTACTAACCATCGAAATGGTTCCATCATATCATATACTAAAGATTGGAATGAAGTATGATTTTTGTGCATAAATCCATAGTATGTATCAAGACCTATACCATTGATGTATGAAGATATTTGTCCTGCTAAAACTGCATATCCGTAGTTTAGAAGTGCATTAATCACATCCGTAGCATTTTTCTTTTCAATTCTAACTGAATTTCTTTTCTTGAATCCAAATCGTACATCGATTAGTTTGGTGTAATTATCAAAGTAATCCCTAGAACTTACAGCTTCACTTATCCCGGATTTTTCAAGTTTGCAGATATTTGCAAGAATCTCCTGATGACTAGTGGACTTTAGGAATCTAATTTGTGATTGTATTTTTGCTTTTAGAATTTGTTGTGTTAAGTAACTTCTATTTGATTTATCTCGAAATGTATCGTACTGTGCAATTTTGTACTTTGTAGCAGTTAGTGAATCTCTTAATCCATGACAAAGAGTTATTTGTTTTCCACGATTATCAAGTAACACAACAGTACGATTATTCTCAGATAGTAATGACAAACTTTCAGTTGAGATGTACCCTTTTCCTTGTAGAATTATTCTTTGATATGGCATATCTTTTACAAACCATTCCTCAATCGTTGGTTTTGAAAATGGATCGTAGCAATTCTTTAAAATTAACTTTGAATTTTTTACAGAAATTGAAAAACCATATCCCTTTAGAAATTTTACATGAAAATGTTGTTGTCTCATTGAATTAAGTTTGTAATTTATCTAATAACAAAATTCCAACAAATCATACCATCGTCTCACGTTAGTCAAACGCAGGTTTCTACACACAAAGAGGGGGGATTGCCTTTTTAGAGATTGTCTGTAATCTGTTTTGTAAATTCAGTAGTACTCTTATCCCCACCAATATCTTTGGTCTTGACACCAGTTTTTACCAAATTAAAAATGGTAGACTCTAATTTTGCCCCAACTTCAATACATTTAGAATCATTGTGTTTGTTACCCAACCAATCAAGCATCATCTTGATTGACAACAAAAAGGATGATGGATTTGCAATATTTTGTCCTGCAATATCAAATGCAGCACCATGAACCGGTTCAAACAATGCAAAATTATCTCCAATATTAGCAGCTGGGGCCATACCCAATCCCCCAACCACTTGCGAGGACTCGTCAGATAAGATATCTCCAAACAAGTTAGTAGTCACAACAGCATCAATCTTTTGTTGTTGTCGAATTAAATTCATCGCACATGCATCAACATACATTTGTTCAAATGCAACATCAGGATAATCTTCAGATACATCAGTGCATGCTTTTGCAAATAACCCATCAGTTATCCTCATGACATTTGATTTATGGACACATGTTACTTTTTTCATAGAGTTACGCTGTCGGGCAGTTTCAAATGCGTATTTTGCTATTCTTTTTGATGCAAATTCCGAAATAATTCTCAAGGCTACTGCAGAATCACCCAAGCTAAATTCTTTTCCAGTGTAAAGATCCTCTGTATTTTCTCTAACTATCACCATATCAATATCATCACGCAATGCAGGCATGTGGGGATAAGATTTTGCAGGCCTGATGTTTGCGTACAAATCAAGCATTCGCCTCAACACCACAATTACATCTGCTGCACTCTCACCAACTGGTGCTTTCAGACATGCATCAGATTGTTTTATCGAGTTGACTGTTTCATCAGGAAGTGCTTTTCCATCTTCAGACAATGCCTTGTCACCAGCAGATAATTTTGCAATATCAAATTTCAAATCAAGTTTATCATGAATAGCAGTTAAAACAGAAATTATGTCGCAGGATACTTCTGTAGGGCTTTCGAG
>JACNFV010000058.1 GCA_014384445.1 Candidatus Nitrosopumilus sp.
TGATCATCAATATCCTCTTCAGAAAGTATTGAATATTTTGTATTTGATAAAATTTTGTTAATTATTTTATTACTTTTTAAATCTGCATCTGTAACTGGCGAATTATCAGTTTTTGTGTATGTATTGTAATCTTTTTGATAAATTTCTAAAATTATATTACTTGCTTCTTGTGCAGCTTTGATTGCAATATCTAATTCAGGAATTTTATTAGAAATTGGAATATTATTCAATTATAATTTCCTATGTTGTAAGTTCTGGCTTTAATGACCAGGCAATACCTAGCATGATAAATGGAATAGACATAACTCCGATTATGCCTAACACAGTATTAAATTGAGCATCTGAAACTGCTGGATTATTTATAATCCATGGTAATGGTAATGTGATTACTATCCAAATTGCTCCTAAGAGAATTATTAGTTTAGCTCTAAACTTTTTCTTATCTTCCATAACACTTTGTAATTTTGGGTTGTATTAAATTCATATGAATTCATTTCACTGATTATTCATCATCAACTCTAAGTATGGCTGCAGTAAACTATGATGCATCTTTTGATGTAAAATATAATGTATTTTTCTATTTTTTTAGTTGATCAATTTTGTCTAATCCATAGGGTTTCTAATAATATCTACAGATACTGAACCCATTACATCACCATTTGAATTAATTACAATTGTAACTTCTTTCATTGAATCAATCGTGATGTTTTTCTTTCCTTCATATTCCCATGTAAAATATTTTGAAGTTTCTGATTCATGAGGTATACCTTTTAGATTAAAATTTTCTATAAAAGTATAATTTTGACCACTTAATTTTATTGATAAGATTTCAGGACTACTACCATTTGGGACAAATCTGAAAAAATATGTACCAGATTCAATTGTAAAATTATTTGTGTAAATTCCATTAGTATACAGTTCAGGATCTGCTAAAGTTATGTGAAATACCGCCTCATCATCTTTTTCTTTAGAATCAATTGAAATAGATACGCCCAAAATTATTACGCCCAAAATTATTAAAATCCCGATACTTTTTTTCTTCATAGATCAAATTGCAAATTCCATTATAAAAAATATTTTCAATTTTAGCTAACTAAAGTTCACGTACTGTTAAGCAATTTTTACACTTGAAATTAAGTATTAATTTAAAAATTAAACACATGACTGGTCTTGAAACTAAATGGTCAAAACAACCCAAAGTAGGAATTACTGAAAAAATAAATGACACAATCAAGCCTAAAAGTGCATTAAAACCGCGAGTTCAAGAAGGAATTAAAAAATTACAATTACAAATTAAAAAATTAGATTCAATGTTAACGGGTTTACAAGAACGTGATGCTAAATTATTTCAAAGAATTGTAACTGCAACACAAAATCATGATGTTCAAACTAGTAAGGTTTTAGGTAATGAATTAGCTGAAATTCGTAAAGTTACAAAAATTTTGAGTAATGCACGAATTGCATTAGAACAAATTGAATTACGATTATCTACTTGCAGTGATCTTGGGGATACGGTTGTTGCAATGATTCCAACAATGGGTTTAATGAAAAATTTGAAAACATCCCTTGGAAAAGTAATGCCTGGTGCTGAACAAGAAATTGGTCAAATGGCAGAAATGCTTGGAGGCTTTATGACTGAAAGTTTCTCAGGTGATGCAGCATTTGGAATTGATGAAACAACTAATAGCGAATCTGAGAAAATTTTAAGAGAAGCATCTGCTGTTGCAGAAAGTTCAACTGGTGAAATGTTTCCATCAGTTCCAGCAAGTAGTCAACAAGCAAGTAGTAGTAAATTTTTATAATTTTTAACTTTCTAGAGTATCTCTACTTTCTTTAATCTGTTTAACTCTGTTTCCCTCTTCACCAACAATTGTGTCTATATTTGCCAGTTTATCTCTTAAATTGTTAATTATTACTCCAACCTCATCAGCCTCATTTTCTACTTTGATTCTTTTATCGGCAAGTTCTTGAATGCCCCTATTTTCTTCATCTATGTACTCACTAACTTTTTGTAATTTTTCTTTAAGATTTTTGATGTCTACTGATTCTTCCTCTATGTCTTTTTCAAGCATAGTTCTTTTATCTTTAAGATTTTTTATCATTAAGCCAACATAGTCAATTGCTTCTTCTAATTTTGCACGTTTTCCCATTAATTCACCAATTCCAATAGTAGATTCGGCACTTGCAGGTGCTTCTACTGATTCAGACACATTGGTATTTTCTTCCTCCATCATCTCTCCTCCCTTGTCTTCCTTGAACTTATCAAACATTTTATGATTTCCTATTGAAAATGGGAATAAAAAGTTATTATGAATATGAAAACTGACCTTGTGAATGAATTTTAATTGCATTTTCTAGGCTTGTTTTTCTAATTTTTCCCCCACTGAAAACTTATTTTTGCTAAAATTACGGGATTTTTTTGATGAAACGGGCGTTCCGCTTTGCGTTCCGCTATGAAGTTTCAAAATGTTCCTCATAAAGTACTCCGTTCTATACTATAGCATGTCAAAACAACAATACAGGTCCGAAATGGGCATAATGGGTGATATCTTAGACGTAACCGCTAACGGTGGTCGTGATGGAATCATTATATCTGCAATCTCTCGAAAAGCCAACCTATCTCACTATGCAGTATTAGACAAATGTGAGAAATTGGTAGAAGCTGGCTTAGTAGAATCAATCAAAAATGATAGAAACAGAATTTTTCAAATTACTGAAAAAGGTCTAGGCTTTTTCCAGGAATTCAAAAGATTCCAACTATTGGTAGAAAGTATGAATCTAAGGTATTGATGACATGGCCTCATTTATTGAACCAATTCAATCGAAACAATCTCTGGGAGACGATGGAATCCTTTTTGTAAGGAATGAGAGTATCCTTGATACAATGGTCAAAACACCTCTTTTGGTAGCTAGTATGATTATCGTAGCAGCTTTACTTCCAATCCAATCTTCCTTTAGTTCTCCTAGAGATTTAGATCTAATAATTTACCCTGATGGTTCTACACATATTTCTACAGAAATTGATATTGATCCTTTCCTTACTGATTATGAATTAAATCTATTTGGAAGTACTATTGATAATTTAGTTGTAGTAGGAGATAATGAATTTCTATTAGATACGGATATTATGGATGATTCTGTTTTAATTCAAACTTTTGGTTCATCCATAATTAGTATCGAATATGATATTCATGATTTAGTATCCAAACAAGGTAAACTTTGGACATTTTCTTTAGATTCTCCTTCTAATTTTACATTACTATTACCACAAAATTCTGCAATTGTTGGAATGACTAATCTTCCAATTAATATGGAAATAATTAATGATCAAAATAAATTAACACTACCTTCAGGCAAAACTGAAATTGATTATTTGTTTAGTAATACTATTTCTAATCCAATACCAGATACAGAAACTGAAACAAATTATTTTTCATATGCAATAATTGGTGGAGTAATAGTAATTGTTCTAATTGGAGCTGTAATAATTATTCGTACAAAACAAAAAAATCTTAAATCAAGTACAGTAGGGGATGTAAAACCTTTACCAATAAGTGATAAAAATAATATTTTAGATATTGAAACAATTTTTAAATTAAAACCAGATCTCCGTGAGGATGATCAAGAATTAGTGAAATTTATTTTTAATAATGGAGGTAAAGCACTTGAAAGTGAATTACGTAAAAAATTCTTGCAACCAAGAACTACTATGTGGCGTGCAGTAAAAAGATTAGAACGTGAAGGAGTAATTGAAATTGAAAAGAAAGATTTACAAAATTTGGTAAAATTACGCAAGAATATGGAGGAAGAAGAATGAAAAAATTAGCCGTATTTGCAATAATTGTCTTAATTTTTGGTACAATATCTCCATCATTAGTTGATCATGCATATGGACAAAGTGATCCAAGTATTTTGTTGCGTATTGCTGTACAAGCAGATAAACAAATTGTAAATCAATTAGATAGAGTATATGGGGATCAAATTCCAAATAATCTACAAATTTTATATGATAAAGGCCATAGAGCTGTATATTCATTAGATAAATCTTTACCTAATGATATTGAAAAAGCAAAGCAAGATTTTCTTTTAGCAATGAA
>JACNFV010000109.1 GCA_014384445.1 Candidatus Nitrosopumilus sp.
AAGAAAAAAATAGATATATGAAAATTACAGTTTCAGTTATCAAAGCAGATGTCGGCGGAATTGGCGGACATACAAAACCAAGTGACGGACTAATCAAAGCAATTAGAGATACCGTTGAAAACTCAGGAGATTTACTTATCGATCATTACATCGGGTATTGCGGTGATGATACACACATCGTAATGACACATAGACATGGTGTAGATAATGAAAAAATTCACAAGTTAGCATGGGATGCATTCATGGCAGGAACACAAGTAGCAAAAGATGAGGGCCTATATGGTGCTGGTCAAGATTTGTTAAAAGATTCTTTTTCAGGTAATGTAAAAGGAATGGGTCCAGGTGTTGCAGAATTAGAGTTTGAAGAAAGACCTAACGAAGCATTTACAGTTTTTGCAGCTGATAAAACAGAACCAGGTGCATTCAACTATCCAATATACAGAATGTTTGTAGATGCACTAAGCAATACAGCATTAATTGTAAACAAATCTCTTGCAAGCGGAGTAGTGATGAACATCATGGATGTAGAAAAAGCAGAAATTGCAGAACTACGTTTATGGGAAGACAAACCAACCATAGAAGCAGCGTTAATGTATCCAGGAAGATACGTTGTGGATTCAGTTTACACAAAGGAAGGTGAACCAATTCTAGACGCATCTACAGATAGATTGCACAACATTGCAGGAACATATGTTGGAAAAGATGATCCAATAATGTTAGTAAGAACACAAAAGAATTTTCCAGCAACAGAAGAAGTTGGAAGTATGTTTAACAATCCACACTTTGTTGCAGGAAACACAAGAGGAAGTCACAACATGCCATTGATGCCAGTGAAATTAAACTCCGCAGCATCAATCAACTTTTGTATTCCAATTGTAGAAGCATTAGTCTTTAGTATGCACAATGGTAAATTGGTAGGACCATTTGACGGATTCTCCACACCAGATTGGGATTACATTAGAGAAATTGCAACGAAAAAAGCAATTACAATCAGAAGTCAAGGATTCATTCATCCAGCAACCCTAGTACCATCAGAATTAGAATATGCTGAGGGATACAAAGCAAGAATGAGTGTTCTTGAATCAAAAATGAAGCCAATGAAAAAAGAAGATACGTCCAATACAGATAGAAAAGAAAACTACGAAGATCCAGACTAGGGATCTCGTATTTTCACAATCTTACGAAATAGTTAAATCAAAAAGACTACAGTAAGGGACAGGTATGAACACCTTCCTGAAAATATTTGATTGGAAGACGTATGTTTTCACAGTGTTAGCAATAAGTTCATTTTCAAGTTTTCTAGCAGTATTATTTGGGCAAACCATACCAGGAATAATTTTAGCATTTTTTAAAATGGCTGGAGAATACGTAATTTTAGGTACGGTGTTAGTTTTTGCATTTACATGGTATCTTAGAGCTAGACCACATAATCGTCCAAAAGATTACAGAATAGTTCCATTAGATGTATTTGGTAAGAAAAGTGAAATCGATGGAATTAGAACGGAATTTAAAACACATGATGTAGCATGGAGTTTTATGAAACAGTATAAGCAAATGTATCCGCTACATAATTTTGCACTAGTGTCAGATCTTGGAAATTCAGATAAACCAACAATTTTTAGATATATTTAGATTCAGACTTTTATTCAGGAAAAGATAGAATCAGATTATGCAATATTCTATTTTAGCAGACGCTTTTGAAAAAATGGAATCAACAAGAAAAAGATTAGAGTTGACACAGTATCTAGTAGAATTATTTGAAAAAACACCACATGATGTGATTTCAAAAATCACATACCTTCTTCAAGGAAAATTAAGACCAGATTTTGAAGGGATAGAATTAGGAGTTGCGGAAAAACTAGCAATGAGAGCAATTTCAAAATCATCAGGAATAGCAATTAAAAAAATTGAAGATGAATATAACAAAGGAGGAGATCTAGGTCATGCAGCAGCAAAAATTCTAGAACAAAAAACACAAACAACTTTTCTTGTTGAAAATATCACAGTAGAGAGGGTGTATGAAACATTATTCAAAATTGCAAGGCTGGAAGGTTCAAAATCTCAAGATATGAAAATTAAATACATATCGAGTTTACTAAATGACGCAAATCCATTAGAAGCAACTTATATTTTAAAAATATTACTTGGAACTCTAAGATTAGGAGTTGCAGAAAATACAGTAATGGATGCATTAGCAATAGCATATTCAGGAAATAAAGAGAATAGAAAAATGTTAGAACATGCGTATAATGTTTCAAGTGATTTAGGAAAAGTTGCACAAATAATAGCAATGGAAGGAATAAAAGGTATTGAAGAATTTAAAATAGAGTTATTCAATCCAATTCGCCCTATGCTTGCAGACAGAGTAAAGAGTGAAAATGAAGTAGTTGAAAAAATGGGAAATGGGTTTGCCATAGAGTACAAATTAGATGGGGAAAGGGTACAAATTCACATTGAAGGGGACAAAATAGAATTATTTTCTAGAAGTTTAGAAAAAATTTCAAATTATTATCCAGACATCATAGAAAAAATTCCAAAAATATTTCAAGCAGAAAATGCAATACTAGAAGCAGAAATAGTAGCAATAAATGAAAACACAGGAGATTTTTTACCATTTCAAGAATTAATGCACCGAAGAAGAAAATATAAAATTGAAAAAGCAGTAAAAGAATACCCCATCACAGTTAATTTTTTCGATGTACTGTATTGTAATGGAAAAAACTGTACAGAATTAAGCTATCATGAAAGAAGAAAAAAATTAGAAATCATAGTAAAAGAAAATGAATTTGCAAAATACATACCAATGACAATAGCAAAAACAGAAAACGAAATTGAGGAATTTTTTGAAAATAGTATCAATGCAGGAAGTGAAGGATTAATGCTAAAAATGTTAGATAAGCCATATCAAGCAGGATCAAGAGGAAGTCATTGGCTAAAATTAAAAAGAGAGTATCGAAATGAATTAGGAGATAGTTTAGACCTTGTTGTGATAGGTGGATTTTTTGGAAAAGGTAGAAGAACAGGCAGTTATGGCACATTGCTACTTGCAACATATGATGAAAATACAGATACATTTCCAAGTATTTGTAAAGTAGGTACAGGTTTTACAGATGAAAGTTTAGATCAACTATATCAAATTTTAAATCCAAAAATTACAATTAAAAAAAATCCTCGTATCAATAGCGAAATGGAAGCAGATGTTTGGTTTGAACCAGAATTAGTAATTGAGGTCGTAGCATCAGAAATTACTCTAAGCCCAATTCATAAAACTGCAATAAATGAAATAAGAAAAGACGCAGGGTTAGCATTAAGATTTCCAAAATTTACAGGAAAAATTAGAGTAGAGAAAACAGTTGAAGACGCATCAACAGATGAAGAAGTAATGTCATTATACAAAGGACAGAATAAGGCAGCACATGATAAAAATTTGATGTAATAATACTCAAAAAATATCAAAAACCATAGAGGATTTAAATTACCACGGGGTCTTTTACTCTGTGTTATGTATAGTGGAGAACTTGAAGTTCAAGCAAAAAGAAAGGCCATAGCAGTTTTACAAGATGAGATCAATAGAATTCTAAACGCATCTAGAGAACTTGGAACACTAACTGATTCTTTAATGAAAAAAGACAAGAAAGCAGTAAAAAATACGTTGGAACAAATCTCAACAATAGAGGAAGAAGTAGAAAATCTCAGAAGAAAAATTACACGAGAAGTTGCAGATGTAGGAGGATTAATCATGAATAGAGAAAATCTTCTAAACACATCTTATACAATGGATGAAATAGCTGGTTACATCACAGGTATTGCATTCAAACTTTCAAATGTGAACATAGCTACGCTGAAAAGTTCAAAACTTGACAAAGATATTTCAGAACTAATTTCATTAGTTGTGGATGAAGTCTACAAACTAAATGAAATTATTAGAAGTCTCAATACAAATACAGCCAACGCAATTGAATTGGCTCAAGAAACACAAACCATAGAAAGACAAATAGATATCAAGTATAGAGAAGCCACAATAAAACTTCTAGATCAAGTAAAGGATCCTAAGGAATTGTTGTTAATCAAAGATGTCATAGAAGGTATTGAAGAAATGTCAGACAAATGTCAGAAAGTTTCAGACTCATTCATACTGCTAGCATTGAGCCTATAGTAAAAAATAATTTTAATTCTATTTTATTTTTAATATCCATAACCACGTATCCGCACTATAGAATTCATATACATATAATATTTTATTAAGATATGAAAAGTGAGTTAATAGAAAATAGAATAATAGTATGGAGTATTGAGGACTCACGAAAACTTTTCAGTCAAGGGTACTACGGAAAACCAATTGGCATTCCAAAACCAAAAATTGAAGAGATAGATGCACCATTAGTTTTAGATCTAATTGAAGGATTGTATCTTTTAAAAAATAAAAAAATTACAATTAATAGATTAAAAAATAAAATAACAACTGAAGAATTAATTGAAATAGGTAAAAAAGCTTATTTTGATTTTGAAAACAAATATCAAGTTTACAAACATTTTCGCGACAAAGGGTACATAATTAATCCAGGAATAAAATTTGGCTGTGATTTCGCAGTTTATGAAAAAGGTCCAGGGATTGATCATTCACCATACTTGATCCAAGTATATGGTAGAAACGATACAATCCCAGCAACAGAAATTACAATTACAGGTAGACTTGCATCATCAGTTAGAAAACAATTCATTTTTGCAATTCCTAAAGGAAAAGACAAAGTAGATTTTCTTGGATTAGATTGGTGGAAAGCTTAAACAGATTTTATGTGTCCAGCGATTCTATCATAAATTTCAAAAAGTTCCTTGGTGATACCAAATGAAATATGGTTATCCCATTTACCCCTTATTCTAACAGCAGTGTCAGTAGGTTCAACAAAGATGGTTGCACCCTTAACAGATTGTTTAGAAATCATATCATTTAGTTCATCATCAGCATTTAATTTCAAAGATAAACCACCATGACCATTCCATTCAACTTTAGTAACAACTTTTGAAGCAAAATGACCTTTTGTATGAAGACGGGTTTTAGCAGTATAACTTACAGCAGATATACCAACATTTTTTCGAACAATAAAATGTGCTTGAAATCTATCTTGTGCGCCCCATGGAAGTGGATTTGGATCTGGCATGATTATCCCTTTTGAATAATTTGTACGACGTCAATGTTAGAATTTTTAATATCAATACACCCTTTGTTAGTAACCATCCTTGCAGTTTGAGAAAAATATCCACTATAGTAATCATCAGTTTCAACAGGATCAGTTGCAATGTCTTTAGACTCAGAATCTACCCCGATCTCTTTTAGCATGGCACTAAATTTTTCAGGCCATGTTTGACGAATGAATGTGTCAGATTCGGTATCATGCATAAAAAACATCACATCATACCCACAAATAAAGATATCAAGAAAAAAAGCAGGTAAAGATCAATCCAAATAAATATCACAAAAGATGTGGCAAATTACTTATGTTAAAATTTCAAAATAAAACATCTTTAATCACAGGAAGCGGTACAGGAATAGGTCAAGCCATTGCCAAAAAATTTGTTGAAAATGGTGCAAGTGTCATCATACTAGGGCGACGAAGGGAGCCATTAGATGAAACATCTAAAATGCTAGAATCAATTATCGCAGAAAAACAGAGCGGTGCAAGTGTCAGAATTTTTTCAGGTGTAGATGTAAGCGATGAAAATGCAATGAATAAGATGTTTGAGGATTTAAAAAATGATAACGTGACAGTGGATAATATTGTCAATAATGCAGGTGTCTCAGGTCCAGTCACATGTTTTCCTAATGCATCATTAGATGAATTCAAGAGTACAATTGGAATTCACCTTACCGGCACATTCTGGGGTTCAGTTCAAGCACTCAAAGTAATGAAAGAAGGAGGAAAAATTATTACAATTTCAACATTTTTCACAGAAGAGAAACCACTAGAACAAAGACCATATAGATTTAGAAGCCCATATACTGCAGCACAAGGTGCAAAGAACAGATTAGCAGAATTAATGTCATGGGAATTAACTGATAAAGGAATTATTTCAATTGCAACAAATCCAGGCCCAGTTCATTCAGATAGAATTTACAAAACAGTATATCCAAAAGCAGCAGCAGAATTTATGAGGGTTGGAGGATTTGAAGATCTTAATCCAACAGAAGTGGATGCAGCAAACAAAGAATTACTTTCACTATTGGGAGAAGATGATTCAGTTATTAAAGAAGGAATTGCAAACGCAGCAACAAAATTAGCAAATGGGAAAGACGTTGCAAAATTAACTGAGACATTAACTAACTTATTAAATAAAATACAAACAATTGCAGAAAAAGTTCAAAATAACACATCACATATGATTGCAAATAAAGAATTCTTAACTCAAGGACAAGTTGCAGAAACAGTTCTAAATTTGTGTGATGATGAAATTGCAAAAATTGTTAATGGAAAAGTAATTCCAGGAGATAGAGTATTTTATCCAGTTAAACCGCATATTGGAACTACAGCACCAGGAGTGCATCAGCCAAATTTTACGGGGAAAGCTGTGGTATTTACAATTGATGCAACAGACAAAACAGATGCAGAGCGCGTGGAATTTTTAGCACAACATATTGAAAAGAACGGGGGAAAAGTTGCATGTTTTATATCACAAACAACACCAACTGATCTTCAAGAATACATTAGTGGTAAATTCCACTCACACATAGTAGACATTAAAAATCCTGAAGAAGTTCAAAGGTGGTTAAACACAGCACGAACAAACATTGGAGAAATTTTAGGCGTAATACACATAACAGGAAAATTACCAGAAATTGAAAAATTAACTGAATTAACTAGACCAGCATGGGAAGAATTAACCGAGAAATTTATTTCAACACCTGCAACAGTTGCACAAAGAGCACTTGAACAATTTGTACCAGGCGGTAAAGAAGATCCACGGTTGTATAAAGATGCAAAAGGTGCAATAATGATTATCGGTCCAGATTTACCAATAGGAAGAAAAGTTACAGGAACACAAAGAGCCCAAGTGGAAGTTTTCAGAGGAGCATTAAGACCATTCACTACCACAGTTAACCAAGAACTAAGTGATGTGCTAAAATCAAAAATCAGAATGTTCACAATTTTCCCAGGTTCAGTTACAGGTTCAGAACCAAACAATCAAAGAATAGCAGACGCATTTAATTTTCTAGTTACAGAACATGCACTTTCGTCTGCAGAAGTAACATTCTGTGTTGATGAAACAAGATAAGATTGAAGAAATTTTCGGAATTCATAGTTGGAGAATCATTTTATTCCACATGCAGTATTTCAAATAACGAATTAGAGTCATATCTAAAATTTTCAAGAATTAGAAATGTGATTTTAGAAAATAAAATAAAAGAAAAACAGCAAATGATTTCAGGAAGAGCAACATTGTCAAGAATGGAAGGCGAATTTACAAGGTTAGAACAAATTTACGGAAATCATATTATTTTTCTTGGAACAGATGGAGATTCAGAATGGGGGAATAGAAACACACGATTTCTAAAACCACATTATACAGAACAAGTGTTAAAATTAAAATTTACGGTTACAAAAAAAGAAGACATAGACGAAGAATTTGGAAAAATTATAATAGATTATGAAGCAAGTACACAAGATAACGAGTTAGTTGTAATTTCAAAAAAAAATATTTACAGAATTAAAAAAGAGCCAGCATAGTAATTTATAAAATAATACTAAGGAGCCAACTTGTCTCCTCAGCCATCAG
Source organism: Candidatus Nitrosopumilus sp. (assembly GCA_014384445.1). Lineage (GTDB taxonomy): Archaea > Thermoproteota > Nitrososphaeria > Nitrososphaerales > Nitrosopumilaceae > Nitrosopumilus. The sequence continues at coordinate 7,771 of JACNFV010000109.1, forward strand.
ATTAAAAAATCTAATGAACACTATATATGAAAAAATTAGTATAAAAATACAAATAATTATTTGAGGCTAAAAAATTAAAGAAAAAGAACCGCTATTCAAAGAATCAAAGAATAGTTTTCCAGCTGCTAATAGCAGTACAACAGATATTAGAATTTTTAAATTTCTCTCTTTCACACTTAAAGATAATTTTGCGCCAACCAACCCTCCAAAGAAAGAGCCGATAGCTAAAAATCCTGATTGAAGAAAATCAGGATGACCCAAAATACTATGAACTATTATTCCAGATAATGATGCAAATAATAAAATTAATTGTGAAGTGGGTGCTGCTTTTTTCATAGACATTCCCATTCCAACCACCATCAAAGGTACAAAAATAATCCCTCCGCCAATTCCAAAAAAGGATGAAACAATTCCTGCGAAAAAACTTATTCCAATTGTAAAAAGAATCAATTGTTTAGAAATTATTTTATCCCTAGATTCAATTTGTTTTCTTAAAAAAATATAAACAGAAGAAGCAATTAGAATAAATCCAAATAAAATTTTAAAAATATCAGGGGCAACGTCAGTAGAAATTATCGCACCCAAGATAGTTCCAGGGATTGCAAGTAATCCTAGTTTTAATCCTAGAGAATATTCAATTCTTTTTTGTTTGGAGTAAGAAATTGTAGATGCAACAGAATTACTAAATGCTGCAAAAAGACTATTGCTTGCAGCGACAGTAGGTGGAAAACCAAAAAAGGTTAAAATTGGAACAACGATTATTCCACCCCCAAGGCCAATCATAGATCCCAATATACCAGCAGCGAATCCCAAAGGAATTAACCATAATTGATCAATCATTGTAATCTCAAATTAAATAATTTCATAATACACAATCAATTCACTTTAGAATAATTAAAGTCCATAAGTAGGAGTTATTTTTAGACGTAATCTCAAGAATTAATGTTTCATCACCCAGCCCAGTAATTGTGGATTTTAGAGGAATAGTGTGAGAAGATTCATCATATTTGACGGTAGCAGCATCTATCCAGGCGTCAACAGATTCAAAGCCACCAGGTTGTTTCTCATTCCAACAGTCGCAAACTAAAGTTTCAATCATAATTTCAAAAACAATTCCAATTTCATCAGATTTTGAATCTAAAAATGGGGAGGATTCAACTAACGCAATAGCCATTATAGGATTATCTGGACTACCGCCCATGCTAATATTTCCTAGAGATTTTCCATCTGGACCTTGAATAGCAGTTGTAGTGCAATAGTCAATAGCAGATAAAACATCATCATGAATTGCACAGTAATTTTCAATAGTATGATCTGTAATAGGAGTAGGAATAGACATGAAAATATTTTGTTCAGATAAAGATACCTTTATTTTTTCAACATCATAAAAAGTGAACCCGTATTGATAGAGATTTTCTGATGAAGGCATAGAAGAATTTTCAGGAGTTAAAAGAATTGCAGCAAAAGATATCGTAATAATAATAATAGAAATAGGAATTATCTTATTCATAAATTATCAGTCAATAGATTATAAGATAAGGTTTTGCAATCTCAAATAGAAATAATTTCAAGAATTGAATCTTTTGTGATATTATATCGTTCAACAAAACCAGATGTAACTTCAAGAATGTAGGTGGCCTCACCACTAGGTACAAAGCTTGGACATCCTGCAGCAATTTCAATAGGGATTACACATGGTGGGACATTTTTTTCAATATGTATAACTGCACCATCGCCATCAAACCAAATCATATCTAATGGAAATTGCATATTAAGCATCCATAAAGAATACAATCCAGATTCAGGAAATACAAAAAGCATGCCTTGATCAAAAGGTAGTTGGTCTTGAAACATCAATCCACGAACACGGGTGGGTTCAGTATCGGCAATTTGAACTTCAAGAGGAATATCATTGACTTTAATCACGCCCCTAGGAAATTCTACTTGTTGTAGTTTAATTTCACTTGGTAAAGTAAGTAATCCAACAGAGCCAATAATTACAGCAGCAATGAAAATAGGAATTAATGCCTGAGATCTACTAGTCATAAATTCATTTGTTATACTCCTTTTAAAAATTAATTTATGAGATTAAAGAATTTTTAAAATCAGCAATTGAAGAAATATTGTTTTTAGTATGATGCCCAATATCATGAATGGTGGAACTGTTGTATTTTTTATCTAAATATCTTCCAGCAATTATCATAGGTGCACCTATTGCACATGTTACTCCTGTAGGCTCAGGTATCCATAACATCAAAAAACCAATTTTTTGTAATTTTTTGCCAGGCGCAGGTGCTTTTTGAAGAACATCAAGAGATCTACTAGGAGTAGAACCACCTATTTTTGCAATATCAGTATACAAATTTGCTCGGCGCTTAGCAGAATCAGAAAATTTTTGTAAATTTGCTAGTCGTTGTTTTAGAGGATCTATCATTCTAACATAAATTTTAAAAAAAACAATTAACATGAAAAGATCAACAATGGTTACACTCAAGTCAACAAAGAATAGCTAAGATATGCCAACAGACATTCAATTATTATAGATTTAATTAATTAACAAAGAACAGATGAAGTCAAAAAACTCTGAAAGGCTAGAATCAATCAAGGCAGCGCATGCAGTGGAAAAAACACGCTCTAGCTCTAGAATGGAAGATTATTTAGAAATCATAGGAGAGTTGGTAGAATTAAAAGGATATGCAACTACATTAGATATTTCAAGATACATGAATGTAAGTGCTCCAAGTGTAACTAAAATGCTACAAAGGTTAGATGAAGGAGAATTCTTAGAATATGAAAAATATCATGGAATAAATCTTACAAAAAAAGGAATGCAAGTTGCAGAAGGGATTCGTCAAAAACATGGCATATTATTAGAATTTTTTGAAATATTAGGAGTAGGTTATGATACTGCAAATCAAGATACAGAAGGAATAGAGCATCACCTAAATCCTAAAACAATAAAACAATTAAGAAAATTCATTACTTTTCTAAAAGCAAATCCAAAAATTATTGATAATTTTAAAAATATTTAATTGACCTAGTGTAACGCAGTCATAGTATGACCGATACTATACTAGACCTTCCTGAAAATGGAATAGTAGACACGTCAATTACATCTAAGCTTAGAACAGATTTTGTAAGAATTCGCAAAAGGACAATTCCTAGACTTGCCAACCTAAAAGATAATGATATGAAACAAGTTCTGGAAAATTATCATCAAGAGTACAAAAAAATTCTTGAGCTACATGTTGATGAAAAAATATCTAAAGAAGAAAATATTTCAGCTTTAATGGACCTTAGTCGCTTAAGAGAGGAAATACTATTGCTAATAATTAGAGGTCATACAATCATTAACGATAGAATAGAAAAAAATAAGAAAGTATCCAAAGAACGACAAAAAAGATAGGTAAGAAATATCGCTCTAAATATTTAAAATTGATAAATTAAAAATCTTTAAGAAATAACTGAATGTCATTTTGTGAAGTAGTAGAGTTTAGTAAGTTTCTTCCAATATCAGAACGTTTTAAAATTTTAATTTGTCCTTTTTTACCAACTCTAACTGTAGCAAAAAATTTTTCATTAGCATGAATATCAACATACATGGAAGTGTATTCTCTGTTAACAGTAAACAACAATCCCGTTTTTGATTCTGAAAAAGTAAAAGAAACGTCATCGGGTGTTAATGATAATAATTCAGAATCTTTAGCAACAATATCAATGTGAACATTTAGGAATTTTTCAATTTCATTAATGTTGACTCCGCCCCTACCAATAATAGATGCAATACGATCTTCATTTACAATTACTTTAACACGATTTGCAGATAAAATTTCAACTAGTGCATTAGAATCATATTTTTTAAAATAATCTTTAATTTTATCCTCGGCTAATTTTTCAATACCTGCTTTTTCTCCACGCTTTACAACAGGTACAATTACATTTTCTTCTCCAAAAGTGTAAATTTCATGCTCTAAAACATTATCTTCAAAATTTCTTATCTCAATTACAGGTCTAGCTAAATCAGATTCAGTCATACCAGTAGGAACTTTTACTTTTAATTCTAAATCATACACTTTCTCAATATCACCATCATTTACAAACACAACAGTGTCCAAAACATTAGGAATAATTCCAAGTTCAATTTTACCAATAAATCTCTGAATAGCATCCAAAGGTGAATTGGCGTGAATTACACCAATCATACCAACTCCAGTTAGGCGTAAATCAGAAAAAGTTGTGAAATCCTCTCTTCTTCTTACTTCATCAAAAATAGTATAGTCAGGACGAACTAATAATAAAATATCAGCAGTATTGTCAAAACTTCCATCTAATTTACTATATTGTGTAATTCCATCATTAACTTGTAAGTCACGAGGAGATTCAAATGTTTTAACAATACTGCCTCGTTCATGATAAAAATTTGCTAAACCTGAAGCCAAAGTGCTTTTTCCAGAACCAGGAGAACCAGAGATTAAAATTCCTTCAGCCCTATCAGTCAAACGTTTCATTAATGCTTCAGAAATAGTATAATCTTCAAGAGTTAAGTTCACAGTAGGATGTACAATTGTTATTTCATATGATTCAGAGAATGGAGGATAAGTGATTACAATACGATAATCATCATGCTGGATAACAGATGCACCAGTTTTAGAAATTTCAACATTACTAGAATCAGAAATATTTGTAGCAGATAATATTTGAGAAGAAATCATTTTCAGATAATCTCTAGAAAGAACATCCTCACCAATTTTAGTAAGTAAAAAGTTACCAGGTTTTCCTTTTTTACCAAGAGGGTATTGGTTTTCTTTGAGGTGTATACTCATAGTATCACTATCAAAAAATTTTAAGAATTCAAGTGTCTCAGATATAATTTTAGGTCTTAAATATACGGTTTGTACATCTTCAGCTACTGCAACTAAATGCTGCACATTATCAGAAGTATAAAGAATAGCATTATTTTGTTTTGCCATATCAATGATTAAAGCATCAATTCTACCACTAGCGGCAAATTTAATATCATCAATGGAAGGATGTGAGCCTTTTAAAATAATTTTTAAACCAAAACTACCAGATAATTTATTAAGTTTTTGAATTTGTTCCAATCCAATAAATCCCTGCTGTTTATGATTAGAAGCTTGAGATTGTAGTTCGTCAAATACAGCTTGGGGGATTATAACTTCAGAATTTCGAATAGAACCAGATTCAATTTGATCAGCAAGATATCCATTAATTATAACACTAGTATCAGCAACTATTACAGAAGTCATAAAATTTGATCAATACCTCAGTATAAAAAATATTCAATGGATTTAGCTAAAGAAAACAAACAGTCTAGATCAATATGGCTCACTCTCATTAAAAAATTTGAATATAGATACAGAAAGCATGCAGCAAGAAATAAGGAAAAATATGGAATTTTATCAAAATTGTACGCAGTATTTTGAATTTTTAAGGAAAAAGAGTTCAGCAGATTTCAATTTTGAGGATGAATATTACTTTACCATGCCTGCAATATCCAATCATCAATAGTACAAGATTTAGAACTAACTAGAACAATCACACATCATGGACCAAGATCTACAAGATATTGCAAATAAAATAATAAAATATCTCGATCAAAAAAATGTACAGTATTCAGATGTTAGAGCAGACCAACAGATAAAAAATTCAGCATTAATTGAAAATAATGACATCGAACACATAAAAAATAATGAAATCAAAGGAGTTGGAGTCAGATTAATTAAAAATGGAACATGGAGTTTTTGCTCAATAACAAATCCAAATTCATTTGATGGGATAAAAGATATTTTAGACAACACACTAAAAAATTTAGATTATAGAAAAATAAAAAATAAAGAAATTAAACTGCATAGTAATCCAGTTAATAAAAAAGAAATTAATTTTCCAGTTTTAAAAAAAACAGACATAGAAGAATTAATAAAAATAGGATTTGAATGCAATAAAATAATTAGCGGCACTCCAAAAATAATCAAGTCAATTACCCATGCATCACATACAACTAATTCAAAATATTTTGTAAACAGTGAAGGCTCAGAGATTTTACAAAATTTTACAGACATAATTATGGAAATGGTTGCTACTGCACATGAATCAGGTCAAACACAGTCAGTAAACATAACAGAAGGAGGAAGAGGAGGATTAGAATTAATTGCAAATAAAATTCAACAAAGTGCAAAAGAAATTTCAAAAAAAGCATCAGAACTAATTTATGCAAAACCAGTAAAAGAAGAAAAAGCAACGGTCGTAATGAATCCAGATTTTGTATCATTACTTACACATGAAATACTAGGGCACCCATCAGAAGCAGATAGAGTGTTAGGCAAAGAAATGGCATGGGCAGGAGGTGCATGGTGGAAAGGAAAAATTGGAGAAAAAATAGGCTCAGAAAAATTAAATGTGTTTGATGATCCAACAATCAAAGGAAGTTTAGGATGGTATAATTTTGATGATGAAGGAGTTGAAACTAAAAAAACAACCCTAGTAGAGAATGGTGTTTTAAGAAATCATATGCAAAATAGAGAAACATCAGAAATATTCAACACGATACCAACTGGAAATATGAGAGCAACAGATTATCGATTCATGCCATTAATTCGCATGGCATGTACATGCATCGGTAATGGAGATCAAAGTGTAAATGAAATAATTAAGGATGTAAAAAATGGATACTATATTTCAAACATGAAAGTTCCATCAATTGACATGAATCGATATAATTGGAATATTTCATGCCAATATGCACAAAAAATTGAAAATGGTGAAATTACAGATTTACTTAGAGACGTTATTGTGATGGGAACTGCACCAGAATTTTTTAATTCAATTGATGCATGTGGAAATGACTTCGCAGTGAGACCAATAACTAATTGCGGTAAAGGTGATCCAATGCAATCGATGATGATGGGAAATGGAGGGCCAACAATTAGAGGGACAGCAATAGTAAAAAGTGTAAATTAGTATGGAAAAAAAATTACAAGGAATCAAAAAAAAGGTTACAGAATGTACAAAATGTGAACTTAGTGCAACCCGAAATAACGCAGTTCCAGGAAAAGGGAATTATAAATCAGATGTAATATTTGTAGGAGAAGCACCAGGTAAGAATGAAGATATGAAAGGAGAGCCATTCATAGGAGTTGCCGGGAATAAATTATCTGCTGCCCTTGAAAGTGCAGGAATTAGTCGAGATGAAGTGTACATAACAAATATCGTAAAATGTAGACCTCCAAAAAATAGAGTTCCGACAGAAATTGAAAGAAACACTTGTCAGAATTACCTTAAAAAAGAAATAGAGGTAATTAAACCAGAAATAATTTGTATTTTAGGCAATACAGCATTTAATTCACTACTAGATGGAAAAGAAATTATAAAATTTAGAGGAAAAATAGTTAGAAAAAATAATCAGCTATATTTTTTAACAATTCATCCAGCTGCAACAATTTATAATCAAAAATTAATTAGTGTACTAAAAAAAGACATAAGAAAATTATTTAAATTAATAAAAAAAATAAAAGAAGGCGAAAAAATTAAGATAGACATTGAGCATACATCATAAAATAATTTTATTAAATAAAAATAAACGTGAAAACATCTTAGAAAAAATACTGATGGATTTTATAAAATATAAAAATTATTTATCTAATTCATCATCATTATTTTCATCTAATGTCCAAGGTAAAAATTTTCCAAGAATTTTAGCCCAATCTAATCTTAAAAGAAGAACAATGACAAGAGTCATCATTATTCCAAAAACTACAACACCAATATAGATAGGAGTTGCATCATCAAGATCTTTTACTAGTGGTTCAACTACAGATAGTCCCAAATAATGATATAGAAAAACTATAGAATAACTAAGAACAATTTTTCCGACAAGAGTAGAAATAAAAAATCTTTTTGGATTATATTTTGCCAATCCTAAAGGTACAAAAATAATATCATCAGGCATAGGAGTTGCAGCTGCAACAAATGCTGCGGCTGCACCATATTTTGTAACTAATCTTTGAAATGGACGCATTCTTTTTAGGGTTTTTTTACTAATTATTTTTCTGCCTTTAAAACTAACATAAAATATAATTTGTTTTGCAGCAGTAGCTGAAACTGCTGAAACTAATGCTAAAATATGTAAATCATATTCATTTCCAATAGACATTGTAGCAAGTAATAAGAAACCAGGAAGAGGTACAAAAGGAATAAGGGAACCAAAAAAATTTACAAGTGCTAAAATAATATATCCATCACCAACAGCAAATGGAAAAATATCAGTAAAATCCATTAATAAAATGAATTTTAGGCAGTATTTAATTAAAACGAACTATTTTCAAATGAAAGTGAATAATAAAGATAGTAGAAGTGCATAATCATGAGTTATGAGTTATTCATGGAATACTATCTGCAAGCGCAAGAAATTCTAGCTAATAACACATTTCAAGAATATGGGATAATTGGTTTATTTTTAAATTCACTATTAGCAGCTACTGCACTACCATTACCAACAGAAATTTTAACCTCAGCGTTATTGATAGGGGGAGAAAGTGTTTTTCTTGTGGCAATTGCGTTAATCGCAGGATCGGTTATCGGGGGAATTTTAAATTATACTATAGGATTTGGGGGAAGTAAATTATTAAAAAAGATTGGAAGAAAATCAAACACAGAAGAACCTGTAAAAAAACATGTAGAAAAACAGGAAAAAAAACACCATAAATTATTGAATAGATTTGGATGGGGTGCAATATTTTTTGCAGCATGGATTCCAGTAGTAGGAGATTTGATGTTGATTACAGCAGGTGTAAAAAAAATGAAATTTAGAAAATTTTTAATTGTTATGATATCAGGTAAAATAGTCAAAACAAGTATTGTTGTGCTAGGATTAGGGACGCTATTTTAAAAAAAATACACTAATAATTTAAAAATAAATAAGAATTAACAATATCATTAAAATACAATCAAAATTTAAGAAACAACATGGCAGTAAAAAAATTTGAATTAATTTGTAAACACATCCTTACCATCAGTCCATTCATTAGATTTGTAGGAGTGATAGGTGAGAGAGGGGAATTAATTGCACATGGTAGGAGACATGAATTAATACCATTATTAGATCAAAAAAATACACAATACCAATTTTCACATATTGCTATGAAGACAGATTTAGAAGGATTTTTTGATAAAAATTTAGGAGAAGTTGAATTTGTTTGGGAAGAAAGAAAGAAAGTACAAACGATATCATTTGCAATAAAAAAATCAAGAGTGTGGGTTTCAATAGATAAAAAAGCTATTAGATCAGAAATGCTAAGAATAATAGATTCATGCCTACCAATTGTCAAAAAGAATTCATAAAACTAGAAACGTCTTGAAATGTCCTTATTGTGAAATAGATTTAGATTCACTTAGTATGACAGATGGGTTAAAACACATTTTAGAACATAAAAAAGAAATACAAAAATAACACACACAGTAAAAAAATTGAAATATGGACGCAGTGAAAGATATTAAAAAATTAATTGATGAAATTAATTTAAGAAAACCTAAAAATTATGAACAAATGAAAATAGAAGAGGTAAGTAAAGAATTACACAGCATAATGGAATTTGAACAAAGCATATTAAAAAAAATTGAAATATGCGAAGTACAGCATCAAGATCCGGATTTAATAAAATATGCAAAAATAATTTCTAGAAAAATTATAGAAAGAGAGACAAAATTAATTCAAGAAATATATTTAAAAAAAATTGATTCAGAATATCTCAATTTAAAATAAAATTATTGTTTATCTTCGTAAAGCCAGCACCTAACATATCCACTGTCAGTTTTAAATTTAGGTGGAAGTTGTCTACATTTTTCAATTGCCAGTGGACATCTAGCAATAAATCTACATTCAGTTGGAGCGTCAAGTAAACTTGGAGGAGTTCCAGGAATATACTTTGGAGCATTTCCTTTTAGTGTCGGAATAGATTCCAAAAGTCCTTGAGTATAGGGGTGTTTGGGGTTACTGTAGATTTCTTTAGAAGAACCAAATTCAACCATTTGACCGCCATACATTATACCGATTTTATCTGCAATTTCAGATAAAACAGCTAAATCATGGGTGATTAGCATAAAAGACATTCCATCTTTTTTTAATATTTTTAGTAGATTGATTATTTGTGCTTGAATTAAGACATCAAGTGCAGTGGTAGGCTCATCCGCGATTACAAATTGCGGTTTAAGAATTAAAGCCATCGCAATGATCACTCTTTGTTTCATTCCACCACTTAATTCATGAGGATATTTTTTTAAAATATTTTTGTCCAAATAAACAGAATTAATTGAATCCAAAATCAGATCATCAATATCACCATCAAAATTATGTTGTTTTAAAATTTCAACAAATTGCTGCTTAATGGTAAAAACAGGATCCAGAGAATTCATAGCGCCTTGAAAAATCATAGATATTTTTTTCCAACGGAATTGGTTATCAAAATTAGATTCAGAAATATCCAAAATAGAATCTCCATTAAATACAACTTTACCAAAACTCTCACCGCCAGAAAGCATTCTAATTAATGACAATCCCAAAGTGCTTTTTCCACATGCACTTTCTCCTGCAATTCCAATAGATTCGCCAGAATTTAATTCAAAGTCGACATCATCAACAGCGTAAACAGGTCCTTGTGATGAGGAATATCTAGAAAATAATCCGCTAATCGATAGAAATGCCATGTTTTTTCTTAGATCCAAACTATAATTTTTGTTTTGCACTAAGGGATATAAACAACAATATCGGAATGAAGAAATCGATTTAAATGATATTTCCAATTTGTGGCTTTGATGCAAAAAATAATGTACTTTGCCCTCAATGTGAGGGGAAGGTGGATACAGGTGTGCTAACCAAAGCAGACGTAGAAGCATCAGTAACATTAGCAAAAATTGCAAAAACAACTAAAGAAATAGAAAATTTTTCACTTTATTCCTGTAAAGAAGTTGAAGGGAATTTTATTTTATCATTAGCAAAAAATGACATAATGATCATTAGGCAAAGTAGAACAATATACAGACTATTACAGGATAATTTTAAACAAAAGATTTGGCTAGTAGAAGCAGATGAAACAGATAAAAAATTCATCGAAGATTTGTTTTTTCCAACAAAGATTTTAGCAATTAATGTGGTTTGGTCAAAAGGAGTTGAAAAAACTAAAGCCATAGTTTCAGGCAAGTGGACTCCAAAATTCCCCATAGATACCAAAAAAGTCATAGAAATCGTAAAAAATATCCGAAACCTTGACATTGACATAGATTTTGAGGATAAATAACAGATATGGCCTTTGTAAAAACTCACGATATTTCAGAATTAAACGAAGAATTAATTGGAAAACAGGTGGTGCTAGGAGGATGGATTGAGGATCTTAGAAAATTAGGAAAAATGTCATTCATTACACTTAGAGACATTTCAGGAATATCCCAAGTGATTGTAAAAGGAGAATTAAATGATAATCTAGGGGAAATAAATCGTCAAAGTGCAGTTATCATTAAAGGGGTAGTTCAAGAAACTAAAGCCAGAGATTTCGCATTTGAAGTAAAGGCAGAAGAAATAGAAGTGTTAGCAAAGGCCGTTCATCCATTGCCAGTGGATCCAATTGGAAGAATAGAAAGTAACATCGATACAAGATTAAATCATCGCGCATTAGATATGAGAAATCAAAAAACAGCTTCAATTTTTAAATTAAGACACCATGTACTGCAAGCATTACGTAAAACATTGGTAGAAAAAAAATTTATTGAAATTACAACACCAAAAATCATAGGAAGTGCAAGTGAAGGCGGAGCAGATCTATTCTCATTAGATTATTTTGGAAAGACAGCATATCTTGCACAAAGTCCTCAACTATACAAAGAACAAATGACAATTGGATTAGAAAGAGTATTTGAGATTTCAAATTTTTACAGAGCAGAAAACTCACATACAGGAAGGCATCTAACAGAATTCACCAGTATCGATATTGAAGCAGCATTTATGGATTATAATGATGTCATGGAAATTCTAGAAGCACTAGTTATTGCGGTATACAAGTTTGCAGCAGAAAATTGTAAAAAAGAACAGGAAGCCATTGATCATACAATAGAAGTTCCATCAGCACCGTTTGAGAGAATAACATACACTCAATGTGTGGAGGAATTAAAACAAGCAGGGGAAAAAGTAGAGTTTGGAGATGATTTGCTAGATGCGCATCTTAGAATAATTGGAAACAATCATCCGGGATTTTACTTTTTAACAGATTGGCCAATGAAACTAAAGCCATTTTACATTAGGGAGAAAGATGAAGATTCAACACTTTCACGCTCATTTGATTTACAGTACGGGTATCTAGAATTATCATCAGGGGGAACTAGGCTTCATGATTCAGAGTTACTAAAAGCCAGATTATCAGAGCAAGGTTTAGATCCTGCACAATTCGAGGATCATCTCAAGACATTCGATTGGGGTATGCCACCACATTCAGGTTGGGGAATGGGCTTGGACAGATTGATCACTACATTGATTGGTATTGATAATGTTCGTGAAGTGGTCCTATACCCAAGAGATCCAGATAGATTATCACCATAACTTACATAGACATGGCCGAAGCATCACTTTCAAAATTAGATGATAAAGGAGTTTTTACCATTGTGAGAGTTGAAAATGTTGAAAAAAAAATTGGAAAAGAAACAATTACTGAAATAAACATTGAGACCGAAGAAGAATTTGATAAAATAAAAAAATTCTACACTGCAAGAAAGATGATTGTTGCAAAATTTTACAACGAAGGAAAGCCAACCACACTAACTCGAGATATTCAAAAAGGTAAAAAATATAGAGTGAAGATCATCACACAGAAATTCAGCAATGGAAAAGAAGACTATGATATTGCAAAATCCTAGTCGATACATATTTCTTAAAAAAACTCAGATTTTTATTATAACAAATTCAACCCAAGGTAATGATTAATCAAGAAGAAGCAAAGAAGGTTGTGGAAGTTATCGGAAATAACTTGATAGGAGTTTCACATGATTCAAACAGTTTTCAAAAATTACCAGATTCATTTTGGGGATATTTTGCAAGAGGACACGATAAAAAAGGAACATTTGGAGTAATTATTACATATTCTGAAGATGGAAAGGACGTGGATGAATTAATGAAAATGTATGAGGAATGGGCAAAACAAAACAAGCCCGCTGAATCAAAATAATCTATTTTGTTTATACTCAACTGTGTTAAACATACTCAGGCACAATTTCTGTTTTTACCGTGAATTACCAAAAGTAATTCTCATCTTAAAAAAGAGATTCTAGTTTACTCTACGTATGGTTAGGACGGAATATCTTTGTTTACAATTTCCTTAAATTCTGTATTTTAGAAATAAAATTATGACATGGGTTTCACTTTTTTATGTATCCTCACAAGATTTTGACGGGGATATAAAATCCCTAAAAACAGTTTTTTCCCAGTTTGAAAAGCAGATTCATCAAAAGGACGGGTATAGATTCAGTCCAGATGCTGAATTTGCAATGGGGTGGTATTTTTACACAATTTACGTCAAGATTGGTTTTATCAAAAAACTTGTAGAGTATAAT
>JACNFV010000186.1 GCA_014384445.1 Candidatus Nitrosopumilus sp.
AACCAGACCAAGTTTGTTCAAATAATCCACCTTCACCATAGTAAATTTCTCGTTGCTGGAAAAATTCTCCACTGTCAACTATCTGACCATCTGTTGCACCTAAAGTCAAAAATCCATCTGGAACATGAGTATAAACAAGATGCTCATTGTACCATCTGTTATCAAGGCTAACAGATGATGGCAGAATTGGTTTCATTGATGCAGTCCAATACAAAGTGTTGTTAAATCTTAGAATATCGTTATCTTCAAAGTCAACATATGGAATTAGTCCTATTTCAGGCTTTAATTTAGCAAATGCAGCTTCCCAATCCCAAATTCGAATAACATCAAGAACGTCACTATTTTGTTCAACATAATTTTTAATATTATTTGCAGATACAGATGTTAATTGTACATCGTGTATATTTTCTTGAACATTATTTAATTCTCCAAGATATCTATTAACTTGAATTTGTTGTTCTGTATATGGTCCTAAATATTCAATTTTCTTTGCATCAGCAATACTGTTGTTTACTGCGACTACACCACCAACCATAACTAAAATTACAAGAATTGTTGCAAATCGTATTATTACATCACGTTTAAACATATGAGTTAGAACACGTGCTCTAATTCTATCAACTAATGAAAATGCAATTAAAGCAAAACCAATTACAAGTGTACCTCCAATAACATATCTTGTGTTATAATCAATTTGATCAGTGAAGAAAAGATTAACACCAACCCATATTATAGCAATTCCGAAAATGCCCTCAATAGTTGAAACATAATTTAGATAACGAGGTTTTCCTTCTTGAGAGTCTTGCAAATATGATGTAACAACATCAATAATTCTATGAATACCGACATACAGGACCAAACGTAATCCAATTGCTCCAAGCATAGGCGGAATTAGTATCACTAATGCAGGAATCATTGGAACAACTTGTTCAAATGCATAATTTGGATTACCGTCTGGAGTTACAAATGGTAAAGAGAATAAGTTTGGTAAATGTTCAACACCTAATGTATTTCCTTCAATAAATGACATTGCTGCAAATCCAAACATAATATTTGCAAAGAATGCACCAAATAGCAAAATCTTAGTTATTTGCCATAGAATGAATTGAGGAGAAGTTAATTTATAATTTTTAAAACTTTGAATATCTGCTGAAACAGATTGTTGAGGACCTCTTGCAATAAATCCAATTGCAGAATTAATACCATACCAGAAAATAGAAGATCTACTTACAATATTTACACGGATAAGAGCGATTGCCGAAAGAATTAGAGTTGAAAGAAGGGTATAGTAAAGAGGTTTTGTGAATTGATCTCCGAATTCAGTGAAATTCATTGATAAAATAACTGCTTGATTCCCAATCAGGGCAAAAATTAGAATTCCTATAACAGCAACAATAGCTAACCTGATGAATTTACCAGTATCAGGAGGCGGAGCTTGCTTATCAGTAGAGGCGCTATACAAAATCATATTTTATTACGATTCACTAAATTAAAGCCTTACCAGCAAAATTAAGCAATTGTTGCTAGTTTTTTACAAATCATATACACTGCGGCATATGTTGGAAGTGATATTTTTTCATTAGCATATGGACCAAATTTTTTATTTTTTAGCTTAAATTCAATTGGACAATTAGCTAAAACTTCAACAGGATCATCACTAAGAAAACATGCATCTGCATATGGATCAAATTTTGTTAAATCAGTACAAAGAATTTTGGTAAGACCGCTCTTACTGTTGATAGAACCAGGTAATCTAAAAATTCTATGAATATCCATAGTCACATTAGGATCAATTTTAACACCAATATTTTCTGATACATCATCAAGTGTTTTTTGAAAAGAAGTATATCCACTATCAAGTAATTCTGAAATAATTTTTGAACGTTTTGATTTCGAACCAAAAACATATTTTGAAAATCTTCCATTCCAACCTTTTTGATTGAAATCAGGAAATAATGATCTATTAGGCTTAAATTTTTTCATACCAAATGTTTCAGGAATAGCACCACGAAACATGATATAATCAACAAGTTCTGATCTTTCTTTAGAACCTATTTGCTGAAATTGTGAATGATAAACATAAACATGAAATCCTTCATTACCTGAAAAATAAACATGAATATTTTCTTTATCAATTCCTAAATCATTAATTAAAACATTAGATAATTTATTGACTTCAATTTTTGATGCATCAATACAATTTTTGCAAGGTAGTGATTTTTTTTCTAATTTAGTTGAATTACATTTTACACATTGACTAGTATCTTTTGAAACTTCATTGCACTCATTACAAATTGACATAGTGTGATTTTTCCTACAAGGTAAATTAAGATCCTTTGCATCAATATCAAAAATCAAATCAGCTTCTTTCCAATCTTTTTCACTCATGGGAGAATTTGGAAATGCATAATATGCGTTTGAGCAATAAACATCGGATGGAATATTTTGCATAAATAACAGATGCAATTCTTTATTGTCCTTAAGAGAAATATGTCTAAACATTCCAGAATTAAATTTTTGATAGCCAAATTCCCTTTCAGATGTACGTGGAGGACTAGTAATTAGATCAAAATGATTAAAATAATATTTTTTAAAAGAATCTTCTAAAAATTTAATATCAATTTCATTCATTAGGTTCTCTTCTTTCCAAATTGTAATGGATTAATGATATTATCACATTCTTTTGTTATAAAACAGAGATCCTGTGTTTTTAATTTTTCACAAGAAGGACATGAATATTTTGTTGCACTGCCTGAAGTTCCAGCAAGATGGTTAAGTTGGTAAAGTGTAACTCGTGGATTATAATCTGGTGCATTTTTGAATAAGGGTATAATTTGTGGAACTGTTTGTCCTTTTGATAAAAGAAAAGTTGCAAGCATAAATCTTCCAGAATGCGGGAGATTTTCACCTTTTTCAAGTACATCTATTGCATGTTTTATGCAGGGAGGATATTCTCCAGTAGTTATTGTATAAGTTGGCGTAAGTTTTTTGGAAATTGAAATTAATTCATTTACAATATTTTCAAGTCCAGGAATCATAGTGGGTTTAGGAGCATTGATAATTTTTGAACTAATATAATTTCCTAATTCTTTTCGAATTAATCTAACTGTTTTATCAGGAGTAAGAAAGACTTTACCATTTTCAACATGTCTATTGATTAATTTCCATTCACGTTCATGAAAAGTAACTGAATGTTTAAGATAGTCAGATACAGGTATTACAAAAAAATCATTTTCTTTAATTATTTCAATATTAAATAAATCATAAATAATTCTAGTTGCTAAATCAATTTTTGATTTATTAGAAGCATTTCCCAAATCTTTCTCTAAATAAATTTCTGCTCTTCGAGCTTCAGCTAAAGCAAATCTTTTGATCAATGTAGACATTCCAGTTAATTTGATAAGTACTATGGATAAAAGAAATGAAAATACTTCTCTTTCAAGAACATAGTCTTTGGATGCCTGACCATCTTTATCAATATCAGATTTATAGACTTCACCTGCTGATGCAACTTTGATTCTATGTAGTGCTTTTTCAACTGATAATTTTAAAACTGGATCGCTACCAAATTGAACTAAAGAAAATCCTTTATCTTTCAAATATTCACCGGCATCAGCCAAAAATGGATATTTTGCCTTTTCATCTTGTCCAAGAACTAACATAATACTTGGTTGAATAATTTACATAAAAATCTGATTCTCAAGATTTGAACGGTGGTTTAAATTATGTTTTAAGGAATTATTAAAATATGAAAATTGGATGTCATGTCTCAGCATCAGGTTCAATTGACAAAGCAGTAGATAATGCAGTTGAAAGAGATTGTTCAGCATTTCAGATATTTACGAGAAGCCCAAGATCATGGCACGCTAAAGAACTAACAAAAGAAGTCATTGATGCTTTTAAATCTAAATTAAAAGCTAGTAAAATTGATAGATTTGCAATTTGTGCACATATGCCATATTTGCCAAATTTAGCTACACCAAAAAATGATGCATTTGAAAAATCAGTTAACACGTTGATAAGTGAAGTTGAAAGATGTGCACAATTAGGAATACCATATTTAGTTACAC
>JACNFV010000139.1 GCA_014384445.1 Candidatus Nitrosopumilus sp.
AAACCACATTAACACCTAAAGATTTCATTTGTCCAGTATTTGTTCAAGAGGATCTTAAAACAAGAATCAAAGTTGAATCAATGTCAGAAATTGAAAGATTGCCATTGGAAGAGGTAAATGATGAAGTTAAAACAATTATAGATTTAGGAATTCCTGCAATCATGTTATTTGGAATCCCAACACAAAAAGATGAAGTGGGAAGTTCAGCTTTTGATGACAACGGTATTGTTCAAAAAGCAATTAGTCAAATCAGAAAAGAATTTGGTGATAAAATAGTAATCATGGCAGATGTTTGTTTATGTCAATTTACATCTACAGGTCATTGTGGAATTATTCAAGGTGATAAAATTGATAACGATACGAGTTTGGACATACTTGCAAAGATTGCCATTAGTCAAGCTAAAGCAGGAGTAGATACAGTTTCACCATCTGCAATGATGGATGGTCAAGTTGCCGCAATAAGAACAGCTCTGGACGATAAAGGATTTACAGATGTTTCTATAATGTCACATTCAGCAAAACATCGTTCAAATTTTTATGCGCCATTTAGAGATGCTGCAGAATGTGCACCAAAATTTGGGGATAGAAAAACATACCAAGTTCCATTTACAAATGCAAGAGAGGCAATGATGGAAGTAGAGACGGACATCAATGAAGGTGTAGACATTGTAATGATTAAACCAGCATTAGCGTATTTGGATTTAATTGCAGAGACCAGAAGAAAATACAACATTCCAGTAGCAGCTTATAGTGTTTCTGGAGAATATGCACTGGTAAAAGCTGCATCCCAATTAGGATATGTAAATGAAAAAGACATCACATTAGAGATTCTTCATTCAATTAAAAGAGCAGGTGCAGACATGATAGTTACATATTTTGCAAAATCAGCATCAAGATTTCTTCAGGAATCATGAGAAACGACGAACGATTTGAAATACAAAGGGCATTCGACTTATTGCCACATGTTGTAGGAGCAAGTTGGACAGCAGTATGGTTCAGAATGCAAGGGATTAGAAAACCACTAAGAGAAGAATTCAGAGAGAAAACATTAGAATATCTAAAAATGATTGAACCGGTTTTTGATTCATATCCAAAAAATGAGGATTTTGAAGAAATTTGCAAATACATAGAATCTAGAAAAAAACTGGAATATGAAAAAATAATTTCAGGTGAAAATAATGAAATAGAAACTAGATACGACAGATATGTAGATTATGGTTAAACTTCATTTTCCAATTCTTTTAAAAATGTCCTGAGTACTTTAGTTCTTTTTTTAGCTTCAATTTTACCAGATTTTGTATTCATCATAAATTCTAGTTTGAGTAATTTATTGAAAAAATGATCAACAGCCCAAAGATTATCATCAGGGTTTCTTTTAGTGCAAAAAGGATCATCTATGTTGTAAAAAGGTCGATTAAGAGAACCACTAGTAGCAAAAACTCTTGCAATTCCTATAGCACCCAAAGCATCCAACCTATCAGCATCTTGTAATATTTTTCCTTCAAGAGTTTGGGGAATTTTATTTTGAGAAAAACTATGATCAGCAATAGCATTAGAAACAATAGTGATTTCTTCATCAGTGAATTCATATTTTTTTAAAATTAATTTTGATTTTTTTGCGCTTTCTATAGAAGAAAGTTTAGAACGTGTACTAGATTTAGGGTATGAAACAATATCATGCAGTAATGCAGCACTAAGAGTTAATTTTTGATTTGCTTTTTCTTTTTTACTTATTTTTTGAGCATTGTTATAAACTCGCATAACATGTTCAAAATCATGTGCAGGATCATTGTCCATTATTTTGATTACTTCATTTTTTATAGAATCAAGAACTTTCATTTAGAATCTCCATATTTTGGGTTTAACAAATTTAATTTTTCTTTGAGTAAGTAATACTGTCCAATTAACACATGCAAATAAAATAATCAATATAATTCCAATACCATCAATTAGAAGAATTCCAGTAAGACGATCCTCAAACATTTCTAAAAATGGGGTTAAAACAGTATTTCCAAAATATATCATTATAATATAAGAAATAGTTCTACCAAACCAAAATCCAACATAGATACCGACACTTTTTGCACGCATTAGACCATATGTGATAAATAAAATATTACTTGGAAGAGGTGTCGCACCAAACAAAAAAGATGCAATTAGATAGCCATGTTTTTTCTTATTCAAATAAGATCCAATCATATCAAGATTAGATTTCTGTTCTTCTCCAACAAATTTTCTAAATAATCCACTAATTCTTTTTAGAAAAAATCTGCCAATAGTGGCACCGGTAGCACCAACTACAGCAAGAAGTATGATATTCAAAGTAGGGTCAAGAAGGTAAAAAGATGTTAAAACTATCCAACTAGGAGGCATTAAGATCGGTGATGCATTTACACCAATCAATATAAGAAAAATTCCAAAATAGGAAAATTCGCCAAAAAGCTCAAAAATATCAAATGCCATTGAAAAATTATATAACTATTTTGTTTCTAAACCCTTTGATTCATTTTTAGTCGGTAAATAATACGATAATGATCTAAAAAAACCAAAAAATTACATGTTTCTGAAAACAATGATCATGTTTTGGAAGAAATCGGATCAATCATGCAATATCTTTATAAGCAAATTATACATAATTTACGTGTGACAGAACTAATTTGGAAGTGTTTTAGATGCAATTTATCATTTAAAGATGATAATTTAGCAGAAATACACAAAAAAATTTCAAATCACTCAGTAACTAAAGTAAAAACAATAGTTGTATAATTTTTAGAACCAATTTTTTGAATGAATCATTGAGAAATAAGATAATGGTGCAGAGGGTGGGATTCGAACCCACGAACTCCTAAGAGAAGGGATTTCCTATATTAGAGATCTTGAGTCCCTCTCGGTTGACCAGGCTTCGATACCTCTGCAACAATACTAGATTATTCCGATATTTTTTAATTACTATTGTAATTACAAAATCATTTTTTTAGAAATTTTTTAACAAAGCTTATAATCGAAAGGATTATTGACAAACACATGTCAGAATCAATACCAATTTCAGAAGCAAAGAAAACCAAAAGCGGTGTCAATGTTGAAGCTGAAGTTATCTCTAAAGGAGAACCGAGAACGGTAAATCTCAAAACTGGCGGAACAGTAGATGTTTGTGATGCAGTAATATCTAATGCTGATGGAACTGAAGAAAACCAAATGAAACTCACATTGTGGGGTGACGATATCAAAGCAGTTAATGTCGGAGATAAAGTCCAAATAGAAAATGGTTACACAAATGAGTTCAAAGGTGAAGTATCCCTAACCAAAGGAAAATTTGGTAAGATGAACATAAATCCTTAATAATTTCGCTTATTATCTAATTTATTTTTTAAATCTAATATCGTCACGATTATTCCAATTAATAGAATTATAATTCCAAGGATAATTAAAAATCCTGAAATTATTAGAGATAAAAGCATATCCATCATAGGGGAATTAGGATTTGAAAATGCATCAGAGTTTTCAGGGTCCTCAGAAAACATAACCATAGTATCAATTATTCTAGTACCAGTATTTTTAATTTGAAAATTTAGTGTGTCAGATTGATCAATCATAGTTGTTGTGAATAAAACAGAATCATTTTGAACGAATTCCCCATAGGAATCTCCAAAAATATTTGAAATTTGTATGTATAACATATCGCCATATTGGTAATCAATTATTTGAATTCCCCACAATAAAGGAACATCAGATAAAGAGGTAGTGTAGGAGGTATAGATTACATCCCCAGGCATGAT
Organism: Candidatus Nitrosopumilus sp.; assembly: GCA_014384445.1. Lineage (GTDB taxonomy): Archaea > Thermoproteota > Nitrososphaeria > Nitrososphaerales > Nitrosopumilaceae > Nitrosopumilus. The sequence goes on from JACNFV010000139.1 coordinate 3,777, forward strand.
TTGAAAAGTTTCAGAAACATCATCAAACATTCCTTCAAAAAGAGAAGATACCAAAAAAGTTTCATCTTCTGAAATATCAGAAGGTACACTAGAAATTGCAATTAAAAGTGAAATCAAAATCAAACTAAAACCAACAAATGCAATAATAGGCCCGTATTTTTTCATCTTAAAAATTAATGATGGCCTTAATCATTATAAAGTACATTAGGCAATACTAAAAAATTTAACGTCTAGTTTTCTTTGCTGGTTTTCTCTTAGCTGCAGTTTTCTTTGCTGGTTTTCTCTT
>JACNFV010000067.1 GCA_014384445.1 Candidatus Nitrosopumilus sp.
TTGCAATGATTTGTAAAAAAGCAGATCTTACAGTAGCTACTGGATGTGCATTAGCTAATATTCCATTAATTACTATCAGCGATGAAGAATTTCTATCAATTAAAAACGGAATTAAAATTTCACTTGATACTGATTCATCTACTCTATCTGTTCATCAATAATACTCTGTTTTTCTAAATCCCCCATACTAACTTCTTTAATTTGACTTTTACCTGGAGGTAATGCACGAACGAATTCATCAATATTGAATTTTTTCGTAATGTCTTCAAATATTTTTAAAAATTCTAGTCTTACTTTTTTTGCACACTCGGCCATTTCTCCTCCTCCAGGTTCAACTATTGCATAGCATATTGAATTTTTTTTAATTGGTTCTGGAGGACCACATGTTAACACATAATTCTTATCTTCATCTATCATGATTCCAACAGCTAATTTTAGAGTCTCTGATTTGATAAAATTTCTCGTTCCTTCTATTGTAAATGATCCTTTAGGTAGGAATTCTCCACTTGGAGCTGATTTTTTTACTTGTTCTGGGTGCACCCAGTAGGCACTAACTCCGTACAATCCTTCTCTCCATGCTCTACTAAAACAAACAGTTGCATGAGCAACTTCATTCATTGTTGAAACTGGTGCATTTTCTGCATCTTTTATAATTAAAAAAGGCGAACCAAAAATATCGCCGTGGAATACTTTATCATTTTTATCCAAATGTTTTCTAATTACAGCTGAATTTGATGCTGCATCTCTGCCTCCAATTACAAGATATCCGTCAGTAGTCATAAACCACCTATACCTTTCATACCAGTTTTTCTTTCTAATTTCTGTAATGACATCTATATTTCTTTCAGTTTCTGTTTTACTTTGAAATTTTTCTAATTTCTTTTCTGTTTTTTCTTTAATTGCTAGAATTGAATTGATAGCACCTGATTGTTTTTTTGCATGATTAAATAAAACAGATGCAATTGACTGAAGTGGAGAATCTGTATTTACTTTAATTTTTTCATCCTCAACGATAATTATTGAAATTCCTTTTTCATTAATTAATTTTGAATTATTAACTGCTAAAATTTCTTGTGCAGAAACATCTTTTATTGAAATTATTCCTTTTGAAATCATTTCAAAAAGAGAATTTGCTACATTTGTAATGTTCTTTGATTTCTCTTTTACAGTTTGAATTGCTTTTTCTTGTTCAACAATTTGAGTTTCTAAATCTTTAATTTTTTTATCAGATCCACTAGATTGAATTGACTTACCTTTTTCAACTATTTTTTTTGTAAAAACTGTGTCTAATCCATCAATAAAACTACTGACATTTGTAATATTGCCCTCTAATTTACCTAATTTTACTGGAAGAACTTCAATTTTTTCATTTTCAACTATTATTGGATCGTGATTTCCCGATACTACGTCTGAGACAATTTTTTTTGTTGTTTCATAAATTTTGGTTATTTCTTCTGATGTCAACAAATTCCCAATTTTTTTAGAATCAACGTTTGCAATTTCAAATACAGATTCAACATATTTTTTTGGTAAACCTAAAGTTCTTCCAAACCATTTTCCAGAAAGTAAATCTGTGGTTCTTAATTCATCAAAATTTGATTCTGTTATGTTAAAAATATCTAAATTATTTTCTGGCGGTTCTGCATAATCTAACCCAACACTAAGTTTTCTATGTCTAACTTCTATCGAATGCTGTAGTGCTAAAATTTTCATATCTTTGTTACAAAGCAAAATATTTCCATCTCCGAAAAATTCCCCTACTAGAATGAATTCTTTTCCAAATCCTTCAAAAACAAAATATGCAATTCTTTCTGCACCTATCTGTTCAATTTTTCTTAATTTCAATCTTAACAGATCACTTCTTAATCTTTTAAGTAATCTGTTTGGTTCCATTTGATCAATCTTTACTTTAGTCAACCAAACACCCGATGTTGATATCATCATAAACAGATCACTTTTTTCGGTATGGTGAAGTTTGAAGAGAATACTGTCCTTGTTGATGCCATAAATATTACTGATATAGTAATCTTGAACCTGTTCAGAAATTTGATCTACTAGATATCTTAATTCAATTCCAGCTAATGCCATAATTGTTGTATTTTATCTCTAAAATTATACCCTTCTTATCTAGTCTCAAATTTTGACCAAAGCTATTAAACATGGTTTGCTTGAGACAGGCTAGAAATTTACTTTGGCCAAATTTAAAAAAAAACAATCTGAACCTACGCCTGGATCTGATGACTCACAATCTAAAATTAAAGATACAGTTGATATTCCTAAAACAGAAAAATCTAAAGAAATAACAAATAATTCTAAAGAACCTTCTAAAGATCCACCAGTTAGTGATGTAGTTAAAATGGCAAAAGATAAAAAATTATCTACGTTATTTTGGATGCGTATTGCTTTAGCAATCATTGCAGGTGCAGCAACAACCTTTCTTCTTGAAGATATTGAAGGTGAAGAAAGAAGATGGACATCAATTGGATTTATGATAATGGTATTCTTGGCATCAATTATAGTTGCTAAAGGAATGAATATGCAGCTACCACCTTCTGATAGAAAGAAAATTGTTACTCAAGGAATTGGTAGCTATGTATTTTTGTATTTGTTTACATGGATCGCTACCTATACCCTAACCCACCTTGGTGATGCTGCCACAGGAATTAATTTATAATTTAATTATAGATTAGGAAGATAAATTATGTGGAATTATAAAACACCGGGAATTCCAGATGAATATTTTGAACGAGCAGAAAAAGTTCCAATTACTAAAGAAGAAGTAAGAACAATACAACTTAGCAAGGCAAGATTAAATGTCGGTCAAACTGTTTATGATATCGGTTGTGGTAGTGGATCAATTTCTATTGAAGCAGCATTTCAAATTGAATCAAATGGTAAAGTTTTAGCAATTGATTATGATGAAAATGCTGTTGAATTAACTAAAAAGAATTTAAAGAAATTTAATATTTCAAATGTTTCTGTAATTTTTGGTAACGCTAAAGAAAAAATATTGGATCTTGAAGAAGCTGATGTTATTTTCATTGGAGGAACAGGCGGTGATACTGCAGAAATAGTTAAGCTTTCTGAAAATAAATTAAAAACTGGAGGCAGAATTGTAATTGGAACTATACTTATTGAAACACTTTATTCTGTATTACAAATTCTTGACAAATTGAATTTTAATTCTGTTGATATTACTCAGGTAACTATCTCTAAGAGTAGAAAAACTACTACTGGTACTATGATGTTGGCACGTAATCCAGTTACTATCATATCTGCTACTAAGTCCTAATCTAGATTTTTAATTGGGTAAAAAGACCTGAAAATATGCCTGGATTAATTGGAATTGGAGTAGGTCCTGGAGATGTAGAGCTTCTTACAGTTAAAGCAGTAAAAGCAATTCAAAATGCCGATATTATCATGTGTCCGGCCTCCAAAGAAGATAGGCCTAGTATAGCTCTATCTGTCGTTTCACCTATAATTGATAAATCGTTAAACCAAGAAATTATAAAATTAATTTTTCCAATGACTAAGGATAAAGATATTCTAGAAGCATCTTGGAAAAAAAATGCTAAAATAATGGCTGAAACTGTTTTGAAAGGAAAAAATGTTGTATATCTTACAGTAGGTGATCCTTATCTGTATAGTACTTGGATTTACATGCACAGAGATTTAAAAGAAAAACATCCTGATATGGATATCAGTGTAGTTCCAGGAATTGTTTCAATATTTTCATTTGCATCAAAAGTTGGTATTAGTGTTGCAGAGGGCGCAGAAAAAGTTGCAATTATTCCTTCTTGTTACGATTTATCCAGTGTAAAAGAAATTGCAAAGCATTCTGAATCAATGATATTTCTTAAAGATGGCAGATATTTTGATAAAGTAATTGAAGTTCTAAAAGAATCTGGTTTTCCTGATAACTCTCTTTTTGCAATTGGACAAGACTTGGGAACAGATCATGAAATTATAAGAACAATGACTTTAGGTGAAGTAAATAATGAATCTTTAACTACAAAATACTTTTCAATTTTGGTGGTAAAACGTGTCTAACGTATTT
>JACNFV010000187.1 GCA_014384445.1 Candidatus Nitrosopumilus sp.
TTAACTGTGATCCAGCGTTTTTCTCGCCACTTATCCTTTATTCGACCTTTTCTGCGTGCCAATTCTTAATGAACTTCAAATCCAAAATATAAGGGTATGTCAAGATATCTCTTTCTGATTTCCCATGTATGGCTGTAAAACCTTTGGAATTAGAATATGGCCCTCTTTTGTTTGAAAATTCTCCATTATTGATACCAAAACTCTAGTTGTAGCTATTAGAGTACTGTTCAAAGTATGGATATACTGAGTATCCTCGTTTGTTTTATCTCTAAATCTAATTTTCAACCGTCTTGCTTGATATTCTAAACAATTTGAACAAGATACAATTTCTCTATACGCGTTCTGTCCAGCCATCCATGCTTCAATATCGTATGTTTTAGCTGAAATTTTTCCAATATCTCCTGTTGATAACAGCATAACTCTGTATGGAATTTCTAATTTTTGATAAAATTCCTCCGCAACTGCAAGCAATTTTTCATGCTCTTTCCAAGAATCCTCCGGTTTTGAAAAAACAAATTGTTCAATTTTATCAAATTGGTGAACTCTGAAAATGCCCTTTTGATCTCGCCCATGTGCTCCTGCTTCTTTTCTAAAACAAGGACTGATCCCTGCATATTTCATTGGGATATTTTTTCCTTCAATAATTTCTTTTGAGTGCATTGCTGCCATCGCATGCTCTGATGTTCCAATCATGTACAAATCTTCATCTTGAATTTTGTAAATAACTTCCTCAAAATCTTCTGCAATCACTGCACCTTCCATTGATTCGCGATTAATCATATACGGTGGCTGAATTAGCGAGTATCCCTTTTCTGCAAGAAAATCCAATCCAAAATTAATTAGTGCTTGATTTAATCGCACTAGATCATTTTTTAGATAATAAAATCTAGATCCAGCTACTTTTGCAGCTCTTTCTAAATCTACTAAATTCAGATTTTCAGAAATATCGATATGATCTTTTACTTTAAAATCAAATTTTGGAATATTTCCCCATTTTTTTATTTCTATATTTGCACTATCGTCTATTCCTACTGGAACTGATTCGTGAACTAGATTTGGAATTGTCGATGCTAATTTTAAATACTTATTTTCAACTGCCTCTTGTTCTGATTCAAATTTTGTTAATTCACTTGAAATATTTTTCATTTCTGCTAAAATTGATGATGCGTCTTCTTTTGCTTTCTTTTTTTCTGAAATTCTTATTCCAATTTGGTTTTTCTTTTTTCTTAAGTCGTCTGTCTTAATTATGAATTCTCGTCTTTTTTCGTCTGTCTTAATTAATTCATCTAGATCAAATTCTACTGCTCTAGATTTGAGCATATTTCTGATCATTTCTGGTTTTTCTTTGATTAGTTTAGGATCTAACATTATTCAATTACCTTTAATGCGACTTGGATATGTTCTAACACTTCATCTACCGTGCCTACAAGATGTTTCATGTTTTCTTTACTTTCAAAATTAAAAATTAGTTTACTATCAATATTTTCAACATAAAGACTCAATCCTTTTGGAAAATTTACATTATCTGGCTCTAGTGCCTTTTTGACAGTTTCTGCCTTTGTTTCCGTTATGTTACTGATGATCACTTGAACTTGGCACGTTAACGACATTTAATTCTAAATATTTCAAAAATTCGTCCAATTTGTCTTTAGTTATTTTTGCACCTGCGGCAGCATTATGGCCTCCTCCAATGCCGTCAAATTTTTCAGCACCTGTTCTCATTAATTCACTAAGATTGATCTTTGATTTACAACCAAATGACTTTCTTGATGAGAATTTTATTGTATTTGCTTCCCCTCTAGTTCTTAGAATTACAATTTTTCCTGTATTTTTTGGTGATCCTGCAATTAGTGATGATATTGTACCTGTCATTGTTTCTGGTACTATGTCTTCTCCGTTAACCATTATACAATTTTCATTTTCTGAAATTCTCCATCTTTCATTTGATAAAATATTCATGTATTCCTTGATCTTTTTTCTATAATCTGTTAGAATTCCTTCTCCTTCAGTTAGTACCTGGTTTCTATCTCCCATGCATATTGCCATTCCGACCCCCGAACGGTTAATCCTTCCACATGAATTAAGCATCGTTGAATATTCTCTGCCATCTCTTAGAAAACTTCTCTTGTCTTCTTTTGGAAATGTGTATGTGTATCCAATTAATTCTGACATCACTTCTGTGGTGTTTTTATCTGGAGAAAAATCCGTTATTGTTTTTATTACTGATTTTTTTTCCTCTTCATTTAGTTCTGCTGGAACTCTCCATCTGCCTTCCTCTTTTAGTTTAATTCCAGATGATTTTAGAATTGATAGACATGTTTCTTTATTCCATGTTAATCCTTCAATAAATGGCTGTGATGTGAATGCAATGGCTTCTGCAAGTGGTCTAGTTTCTCTTCCAACCAGTAGTAGATCTAAATCCATCTCTACTAAACCTAATTCTTTGGCAGTATTGGCAATTTCAAAATTTTTACCTGTAAATGATTTTCTATCCCCTTGATCTTGCCTGTCTCCTAATGCTGAAACTACTGCAATTTCTGATAAATCTGAATTTTTTTCATCAAGTGCCATTGCTGCAAGATATGCCATTCCACCGGCACAAATTTCAGAACCTCCGTCCATTCCATATTTCCATGCATTTATGACATTTTGATTATCTTTTTCTTCTTCTGATATCTGATGATGATCTAAAACAATCCAATCATCTCCTAATGTCTGATTTAGATCTTTTGCAAACCCTCCTCCAAGATCTGTTACAATGTGAAAATCTCTAGAATCTGTTTTGAATGATTCTACTATGTTCTTGCTGAATTCTTTTGATGTTCTAAGGGTACATTTTGCACCTTCTCTGATTAACGCTTTGGCGATGATACTTCCAGATGTTAATCCGTCACAATCAATGTGTGTTGTAATTGAAATTGATTTTTGAGATTTTATACAATCTGAAATTTTATCTTTGAATAGTGATAGAGATTCTTCAAACCCTTTTGTCATTACTCTAATTGAGCAACTACAGCTTTATACTTCCATGTTTTAGGAATCCTTTCAATCCTTTTGTAATACACGGATAATCTGTGAACTTTAGCTTCAATTAATTCTAAAGATCTAACGTTTCTGTTATCTCCTTTGTTTTCTTTAAGGTGTTTTTGAAGACCAACTGCTTTATTGACAATATTTTCCAAGTCTTCTGGCATGTCTGGTCTTAGATCATTTTCTGCAAGAATCTGATTGATTCCTTTTTTTGTAATTGGTTTGATTAATGGGATTGAATGTTGATCTCTTAATTTAATTCCAATTTGACTTGGAGTTAGACCATCTTTAGAATATTTTATCACCAATGCTTCTACTTCTGCCGGTGTTAATGTAATCCATGATGGTGCACGTACAGTTGCTGGTCTAATTGAATGTGATTTACCATGTCTGTGAGTATGCATTCGTCCCATGAAATTGCTCAATTAAAAGTAGAATTAAACGTTACTTTTGCTGATCTCGTAAATTATTCATGAATTTGGTATTTAGAATAAAAGTTAAATAAGTCTCTCAATGGAAAATTCACAGGTAAAACGTATGAATACAAAAATACTATTAGCAGCATCCTTAATCGCTGTCTTCACTATCGGACTATCTGCACAAAGTTCTGTTGCATTTGCACAGTACATGGGCAACGTTGGTAGTGCAGGAGAAACCGGATCATATACTTTAGAAGAAGCACTTGAGATTCAAACACGAAGAGTTGCTTCTGCTGATGCAAATCCAGCAGCTGGATCAGGAACACCATACATTAGTGCAGACGGTGTTGTTGGAGCAGCAATTATTGCAGGAGCAGTATTCGGTGGTATTGCAGGAGCTTTCTTTTTGAAAGGAAGATCTGGCAAATACGCAGCAATGGGCAGAGGATAAAACAAACCTCACTTTCATCTTTTCATTTTATTATATTCTCTTAGTGTTACTGATCTC
>JACNFV010000188.1 GCA_014384445.1 Candidatus Nitrosopumilus sp.
TCTCTGAAGATCAAACAGGTCCAACAATAATTAAATTTGAAAATATTCGAAATACTGGGCAAGAAACTGAATTTGCTCTAGTTGTCGTTCCTGAATTTGGAAGTATTGCAATACTTGTATTGATAATTTCTATAATGAGTATTATTTTTGTTACCCGAAAAAATTCTATTACTATCTAAAGTGCCACTAGTTTAACAGTATCCATGTTTTTGTTTATCTGAAAATCTTTTGTCATGGTAGATACTTTTTCAGCATCTCCATCAATTAGAAAGAGCTCCATACATTTTTCTTTCTCAATTTTGCTGTGAAGATGTGTTGTAATTAGATCTTCGAAATTATGTGTAATTCCTGAAACGACATGATCAAATTCGTCATTATGTACAACCAAAAGGATTGCATGAATATTTCCTGCCAAATCTGACTTTTGTTTCTCCTCTGAAACAAATGCTCTAATTCCAGCTCGGATAGCTTCAGATCTTCCTGAAAACCCCATTGAAGATTGAAGCTTGTCTAATTCTGAAAGAATCTCATCATTTAGAGAGATTGAAACTATAGGCATACGCCTAATGTTATTAATTATCTTATAAGTTTAGCAATTAATCTTATTAAGATTTTATAAATTTATTAATAATCTGGATTGAGCTGCTGCGTGAATACTCAAACTAAGATGGCAATAATTGCAATTATTATAGTAATTCCATTAACTTCTGTTTTTGTTTATGGAACCAATACTAATCAACAATTTTCAAATGATAATAATTCCAAACTTGAGGTAATTTCATCATTTAATCCACTTCATGAGTTTTCACAAATAGTAGGTCAGGAAAAAGTCGATGCGACATTATTGGTTCCTATTGGGGTTGAACCCCATGATTGGGAACCTACAATCAAAGATGTACAACAAATGCAAAAATCTGATCTAATCATAATTAATGGGATTGGTTTTGAAAATTGGGTTGATGATTTAAGGGAAAATGGTTTTCAGGGAATTATAGTTGATACTAGCAATGGAATTGTAATTCTAGAATCTAAAAATGATCATGAATCAGGTGATCATGAATCAGGTGATCATGAATCAGGTGATCATGAATCAGGTGATCATGAATCAGGTGATCATGAATCAGGTGATCATGAATCAGGTGATCATGAATCAGGTGATCCTCACATTTGGTTAAATCCTGTACATGCAAAAAAACAAGTCGAAAATATTGCAATAGCATTTTCTAATTCAGATCCTGAAAATGCAGAATTTTATCATAAAAATGCGATAAAATATGCTGCACAATTAGATTTGCTTGATACAAAAATTAGAAATGAATTATCAAATTGCAATAATGATTTTATCGCATTTCATGATTCGTTTTCATATTTTGCAAATGAGTATAATCTAAATCAACATACTATTATCGCAACAAATGATTCTCATGGGGAAGTTACAGCAAAAACATTACAGAATATAATTTCAACAGCTAGAGAATTAAATATTAACATAATTTTTAGTGAAGAAACTGTAAACACAAAAACTTCACAAATCATTGCAAATGAAATAGGTGGTAAAGTTTTGGTTCTCTCTCCACTTGAGATTGTATCTGCAGATAACTATATTTCAAAAATGACTCAAAATCTTGAAAATCTAAAGGAGGCTTTATGTTGAAAGTAGTTGAAATCAATAATCTAACCGTTCAATATCCTGACGTTAAGGCTCTAGATGATGTTAGTTTAGTTGTTAATCAGGGTGATTTCCTAGGCATAATTGGACCCAATGGTGCCGGAAAATCTACACTTTTTGCATCAATGCTTGGACTAAATACGAAATACAAAGGGACAATCAAATTTTTTGATGAGGATATAAAAAAATCAAAAAACTACTTGAAAGAACTTGGATACGTTCCGCAGAAACCAATCTTTGAAAAAAATTTTCCAGTAACAGTTACTGATGTAGTTAGAATGGGATTGAGAAAAGAATCTGATGAAAATAAAATTGATGAAATTTTACAACAGTTGTGGATACATGAATTACGTGATAGACGAATAGGAGAACTGTCTGGTGGTCAACAACAACGTGTCTTTATTGCAAAAGCTTTGGTAAATAATCCAAAAATTTTGATTTTAGATGAACCAGTAACTGGAATTGATCAACAAAGCATTGATCTGTTTTACAGCATTTTACGTGAATTAAATTCTAAACAAAAAATTACAATTATTTGGTCATCTCATGATTTGGATGCCGTAAACAAACTAGCAAATCATGTGGCATGTTTGAATAGAACTTTGTTCTTTCATGGTGAATCTGAAACATTTTTTTCTGATGATGAATTAGTTAAACAATATTCTGAGGCCTCGATGCAGGAACACATGCATCATCATTAATCATGTCTCTTGAAATACTAACTTTCAGTTTTATGCATAGAGCATTAATTTCTGGAGTTACAATAGCAATTCTTTGTTCAGTTGTAGGATTGTTTCTAGTTTTAAGACGTTATTCATTATTTGGAGATGCAATAGCACACTCATCATTTGGTGGAATTGCTTTAGGATTACTAGCTGGCATCTATCCATTATGGACTGCATATGCTGTTTCCATAGCTAGTGCATTGGTTATTACAAAAATCAAAGACAAGTACAACATCTCTGGTGATGCATCTATTGCTGTTTTATTGTCCTCAGGCATAGCTGTTGGGCTCGTAATTATTGGATTATCTGGTGGATTTACAATTGATATCTTTAGTTTTCTATTTGGTAGTATTCTACTTGTCAGTGTAGATGATACTGTTCTAGTTTTAGCATTAACTGGAGCAATTTTGATTGTAATTCTACTACTTTATCGACAACTTCTTTATTCAACATTTAATGAAGAACAAGCCAAAGTTAGTGGAGTCCCTGTAGAAAAAATAAATTATTTGATTGTATTTATGGCAGGAATTACTGTAGTTACATCAATTCAACTTGTAGGTGTATTGTTAATTTCAGCTTTGTTTGTAATTCCTAATGTTACAGCAATAATGTATGGCAAAGGATTCAAACAAACAGCCATCATTTCAATGAGTTTTTCTGTTTTTTCAGTTGTAGTAGGAATTTTAGTTTCTTATGTCTTTGATATTACTCCTGCAGGAACTATTGTCTTAATTGCAATTGGATTGCTTGCAGGAACTATGGGAATAAAGTCAGCTGGATTGTTATCTAAGAATTAATTAGAGAATTTAATCTTCTTTTATCTTGTATACTTTTAACAAAAAATAATGATGTTGCAATAATTCCTAGAGCAATCAATGGTGATGCAAGTTCTGTATATTTAATTTCAATACTCTTTGATGATTCTGTTTGTGATGGAATTACTGGAATTTCTGTAAGTTTTATTGTTCCAATTTTATTTGATTGTTGTTCAACAAACCATACATTGTCGTTTCCATCTGATGTCATGAATTGAACAAATGATGTTTCAGTTGGAATAGGAATTTCGATTAAATTATTATTGTTAGGATCATATGCTCCAAGTGAATCAATCGTATGTTGTGCAAACCAAACATTTCCATATTTATCAAATGTCATTCCAAATGGTAATGCTTCTTCATCATGAACTAAAATTCTCTCAAATGTCTCTAAAACTGGATTAAATTTGGTAATTGCCAAGCCTGTATGTTCAGCAATCCACAGATTCCCATCCTTATCAAACAGCAAAGCCTCAGGACCTTGCAAAACTGTGTCAGTTGAAATTTCAGTTAGGTGATTGTTATCTGGATCAATATATCCGATCTTTCCTGTACCTGTACTAGTATACCATATCTTTCCATTATCATCAAGTGCTAAAGCAAATGGTAGGTTTTCTTTTCCTGATAATACGATCTCTTCAAATTCATCATTTTCTGGCAAATATTTTACAATTCTATCTTTGTTAACTATAGTAATCCAAATATTTCCATCAAAATCTGCTTTGATGAATAGTGGTGTATTCTTT
>JACNFV010000189.1 GCA_014384445.1 Candidatus Nitrosopumilus sp.
TGAAATCAAAAAAAGGTTTCAATGTAAATGACTATAATCCATTTACACACTATGAGTTTGTGTATGGTGACAAGTCCAATAGAAATTAAAATAATTTTTTCATTCTTCTTATTTTAATTAAATTTTTTATCGTTGATCGTTTTTATTTTTCTTTAATTGAATGTTTTCGTGTGGGTTTTAGTTGATTCGGTTTTGCCTACAAACCTTGAATCTGATAAACGCAGAGTTGGTGTTCATAAATTTAAAATTTTAATTAGTTGATCTAATTCTGAATTAAGTCAATTCCATTCTACTTCATTAACTAGTGAAACCACATTATGCCATGAGTAAAACCTCAAACAAATCTAAAAAAGCAGCAAAAAAAGTAGAAAAAACTAAATCTAACTAGTCAATTTTCTAATGATTTTATTTCTTGTCTTGATTTTTCTTTACTAATTTTAGTGGGATTATTGTTTGCTATATCTTTGAATCTGTAGATACCAATCAGGCATTATTGAAAATCAAAAGAATTGTTATGAATGCACGAAAAGAAAAGACTACTAAACTTGAGATGAATATCAGTGAAAATCTTGACATTTTACTCTCAAAAGTAGTAGATGCTTTTACTGAAATAGAATCCCCTGACACAAAGAATCCTGCTTTGCCTGACATTAGCATGCAAACCAAATCCAATATGGCGAATCTTCCATTGTTGTATCAGTTAGGATTAAAAAAAGGCGCCCATGGTGGTATCAATTTAATGGATGAAATGCTCCATTTGGTCTCAAAATCTATCAAAAAAGAAGATAGATTGAAAATTAGAAAACATGCTTTAACAGAGTCAAATAAATTCCTCAAGCATATTGGATTGGATAAAAAAAATAAATGACTTTATTGCTAAAGGCTCAATGATTTTCTCAACAAATTCAAAAGATGATGTGACACAATGATTTTTACAACATTCTATTAGAAATTTATCGATAGTCATAGAAATTGTTGGGATACGGATTGTATTTTTTATTTTTTACATCTAACTGTGTCGATTTCTGTATTTTATTTTTACTTGAATTTAAAAATTAATTTCTAATACTAAATTCAACATAAATTCAAAGATTTTTTAATTATGCGCATATTCCTTGAAAAATAACTGTTTTCTTCTATTTTTTAATGAAGATCAGTTTTTCTACTAGATGAAAACTTGGTATGTATTGAAAATAGCTTTAATGTATAATAAAAAGATAATTGAACCTTCCGATGTCATTAACATTTCTGATATTCCTACACAAGAACACTACTCTTCAAAAACAATTGAACGAGTTGCCAAAGCTTTAGAAAAAGGTGGCCACACCGTAAAATTGATTGAGGCAAATATGCATGCTATTGATGAGATGCATAATTTTATGCCCAAAGTAATGGATGGTGATAGACCAGGTCTTGTGTTTAATATGGCGTATGGATTACAAGGTCATAACCGATACACTCACGTTCCAGCTTTGCTTGAAATGCTTGGTGTACCGTATCTTGGTTCAGGACCTGAAGCACATGCTATAGTTCAAGATAAAGTAATGACAAAACTTGTTTTACAAAGAAACCATATCCCAACACCTGGGTTTTGGGTATTTTCAAACCATGCTGATGAATTTGATGACATAATTTTTCCTGTAATCGTGAAACCAACATCTGAATCTACATCAATGGGTATGAAAGTTGTAGATAACTGGAATGATCTGAGAGATGCAGTTAAAGAGGAAATTGAAAAGTATCATCAAGATGCATTAGTTGAGCAATTTATTCCAGGACGAGAGTTTGCAGTAGGGTTACTTGGAAATGCTGACAGTGTTGAGGTTTTACCTATTGTAGAAATTGATTTACAAGGTAATCCAGATAAAATTCAAACAAAATCCGACAAGGTAGAAACACCTCTTGATAAAATATGTCCTGCAAAACTAACTGTAGAACAAGTAGAAGAAATGAAACGCTTGTGTGTTGTGTCTTACAAAAAACTTGGCATTCATGATTTCTGCAGAGTTGATTTCCGTATGGATAAAGATGGACACATGTATATTTTAGAATTAAATTCTATGGCAAGTCTTGGTCTTACTGGCTCTTTTGTATATGCGGCAAAGGCTGCTGGATATACTTACGAATCTCTTATCAACAAACTTCTTGATGTTGCAGTGATAAGATACTTTGGAGAATCTCCAACACATTCTCCACAAATGGATGCCTCTGAAAATATTCGCAGTCAACCATTACGAATTGCTGCAAGAAGCTATCTTCGTAGTCATTTACGTACAACTATTGATCTGCTGCAAGAACTTTGTAAAATTAACACAAGCATAAGAAATGTTGAAAATATTAATAGATTAGGTTCAATTCTCTCTAAACGATTAACTCATTTGGGTTTTTCTGAACATATTCATAGACAATTTGACATTGGAGATGTTCGTTATTTTACTAATCATGAAGGAGAAACAAATGATGTTCTTTTGATTTCTCATTTAGACACTCCTTATGCTGCTAGAGATTTTGTACAATTTAGAGAAGACAAGGCTAAATTATATGGTTCAGGAATTTCTGAGAGTAAGGGTGGAATTTCTGTAATGCTTTCTGCGTTACAGGCATTAAGATTTTCAAAGAAATTGAAGAAAATTAAATGTGGCATTTTATTAACCACTGATGATAGTATAGGGGGACAATATGCTAAATCTCTAATAGAGTCTTATTCCAAAAATACAAAATATGTAATTGGATTAAAGTGGGGTGCACTTGATGGAGGTATAATTACTTCTGCATCAGGAAAAGATGAATACAAAATAAATATTTCAAACATTACAGAATCAATCAATCCGACAATTTCAGAATTAATTCCAACTGTTTGTAAAAAAATTATTTCTATAAACAAACTGTCAAAAAAAGATAATGCAGTTAGAATAACCTCTATTAATGCACAAACATCTTTGGGCAGCTCTCCTGATCATGCATCGATATCTCTTTATACGACATTCAAAACTAAATCTGATGCTAATGATATAGAAAGAGAAATAAAATCTATACTAAAAAAACAAGAAAAGATAAAACTAGATATTGAAATATCTAAAGGCGTTCGTCGTGATCCTTACCCTGAATCAACAAACACAAAAAAATTGTATGGAATAGTTCAAGAGATGGCAGATAGATTAGAAATTAAAATAAAATCTAATCACAGAGGTATGTCTTCAGACATTAGTCATGTTCCACAACACATTCCCTCCTTGGAAGGACTTGGTCCAATAGGAGGCGAGTTTCGTTCTCCAAATGAGTATATTCTAAAAGATAGTTTGATAGACAGATCCCTTCTCTTGGCATTGACTATTAACAAATGCGCACAGGAAGAAAAATAAATTATTTCTAAATTAAGAGAACAAATATGGATATAGAAAAAATAGAATCATCATTTACTTCAACTAAAGACAAAAAATGCTCTGTTGCAAAAAAAGGAATGGTATCATCTGCATTCCCTGATGCTACTAAAGCAGGAGTTCAAATGCTCAAAAAAGGAGGTAATGCAATTGATGCTGCGTGTGCCACTGCTTTGGCATTGGGCGTATGTGAGCCTCAGGCCTCTGGACTTGGAGGCCAATCTATGGGAATTATTCATATCGATGGAAAGTCATATGCAATTGACGGTTCTAGTCGTTCTCCATCATTGGCACATTCCTCAGTTTATGCTAAGAAAAAATATCGCCGTCTAGGATACAAGGCAACTACAGTTCCAAGCACTCTTTCCATGATTGGATTTTTGCATGAACGATATGGTAAACTAGAATGGCAAAAAATAGTTACACCGTCAATTCACATTGCCAAAAAAGGATATAAAATTACTCAACTTCAACATGATTTACAAGAACGAGAACTAGAAAACTTTCTTTCAGTTAAATCAAAATCTGGCGCAAAATATTTTTTAAAAGATGGTGAAGTACCTTA
>JACNFV010000192.1 GCA_014384445.1 Candidatus Nitrosopumilus sp.
GATTTGAGTGGTTATGGTCTTAACAAACTCATCTAGGTTTTCAACGTCGGTCATAATGTGGGGAATGATTAGTGACTTTTTAGCTTAACTTTATTTTTCACTAAGAATCTCAGATCTAGCCGAAAACAAAAGTAGTTTTGTCACTATCCGTGACTAGAAAAGAGGGAAAAATCCTATATTTTCTCTTTTAATTGAGTTTGAATTGGCTCTCTAAAGTCAATATTGAGCCAAACTCTTGTCTTGTTATCCCTATCTTCCTCATAATACTCAGAGAAATTTTTGCCAAATTTACCGATTCCTAATGGAGTCTCCCCCTTTTCAAACATAATCTTCTTGTAAAATTGGTAAGTGTCTCTTTTTGTTTTGTTTGTTTCACTATCAATGATATAGTTTGTAGCAAATCCATCCAAAGGATCTGCATTCTCATTCCATTCTTTTTGAATAGTTTTCCAATCAGGAGTATGGGTAAACTTTCCATTTCTGTTTAATCGGTCAGCTAGTTTAACAAGACAAGAAAATACTTTGGCCCTTTCATCTCTGTTTTCTCTAAGTTTCTGTTTTAATCCCTCGTCTCTTTGAGGATCTCCATCAAAGTTTCTTTCCCATTTAATAATTATCCAACGTCTAAAGAATCCCTGACTTTGATCAAAGACTTTAGGAAAACGATTAGACGAGAACATTAACTTACAAAATGGTTTTAGTTTGAATGGTTGTTTGTTCTTTCTTTGAACTTGAATTCCCTCCCCTGAAATAATCGCTTTAACTTCTCCTGCGTGTTTTAATTCATTATGTCCCAAATCTGTAAAAATATTTGCGGACATTCCATCCAAATCAGCACTCATAAATCTATCATCAGCTATTTTTTGAAGTGGTATGTTTGATACATTTTTTTCACCCAACATATTTTCAATGTATTCAAGTAAAACAGATTTTCCATTGTCCCCGTTACCAAGAAACATAATTGCTTTTTCATCAATTTGATGTTTGATGATAGCACAAGCTGTAACCTCTAATGCAGTTTCAAAATTATCTTTTCTAAATTTATCATTTATAGTAAAAGAGGATTTTAGAAACTTCCAAAACAATGTATCTTTTAGATTCTTTTCAATATCTTGAAATATTGTTTCATCTTTGATTTTATATTTTGGAGTAATGTATTCAGTAGGAATCAAAACTCTGCTTAGATGTTTAGGAGTATGAGGTTTGATTTTCTGAGTATCTAATTCTAATATCCCATTTGGGACCGTGATTAGATTAGAATCCTTATCAAAATTCTCAATATCAGTGTAGGTCTGAGCCTTGATTTTGTTTACGGATTCAATTCTATTATGTTCATTACAATTAGGAATTAATTTTTCAGTCTCTTCTTTGATTATGGTTTTAGCTTGAAGATTGTCATATATTTTTCCATTATACAACAAAATATCATCTGTTTTTCTCAAAGTTACAAAGTTGTTATTTCGTTGTAAATGAATTACAACATTAGTTATTTTATCATCTCCCTCAAAGTCTGTTTTACTATAATCTTCATAATGAATTAGTTTAGGATTACTACAGACTTTGTCATCAAATATTTTACAATTACTTAATCTAAATTTCAAAACATCGTCTTGTTTGATATTTTCTAATTCAGCACTTCCAAACTTAACCTGGAAAACTTCTCCTATTGCTCTATAGATTGCAGTATGGATTCTATCTTTTGATTGTACATCAATCATTCGTTTTACTTCGTCAGTAAAATCATTGTAATCAATCTCAACTACTTGTGATTGAATAATTCTTGTATCAATCATTTCTACATACTTGTGAGTATTATTTACTTTGTAATGATTGAATAAAGTTTTGATCCTATCTGATATTGCAGAATCTGTGTAAGTTGTAATCTCACTATTCATTTTTTAAAAACCCTCCATTACTTTTTTCTCTTTGATATTTTTTTGAAACAATACATCTTCGTTGAAATGTTTTTCACAGACTTTCCATTGTGATTCGTCAGGTCCAACATTGTATGTAATCAAAAACTTTGGTTTATCATTACAACATTCACAAATCATTTCAACATCTCCTGAATTATCTGAGACCCTACTTCCAATGATAATTTTCTATTTCGTGGTTCTGATTTATGGTGGAAAGTAATATGATAATGAAATTTCCAATGAGAATGAAACGTCTGTCTGCTCTTACAGTATGGACATTTTTTACTAATTCTATGCTTGTTTATTGGATTGTGAGGGGAGGCGATAGGGGAAAGAGGCTTGTTTAGGAAGGGGATTCTGTTCTCAAAAGGATTGAGTCTTTGTGTTTTATGCTGTAAAGTACCACTCAATTCAGTTTAGCTCCTTTGATTGATCTCTTAGGAATCTTCATACCTGAGTCGAAAGGCTCAGGGGTTTTCTTTACTAATTCAGAAAGAAATTGATCATATGTCAATTCTTTTTTTAGATTCTGAATAACATCTCTCAATGCTTTTGTAACGTTGATTGAAACATCTCTCTCAGTCATGGTTACTTGTACTGTACGGATTAATGGTTATATAGTTCAGTACACCTAGACTGTACTATGAAACAGACAGATATTGATTTAGAAATCGTCAATACTATCAGAACAGGATATAATACTTTTTCTAAAATATGGGAAAAAGTAAAAGGTATTGGTTCAAAACAAACTTTCTCCAATCACTTATCTCAATTAGTAAAAGAAGATGTAATTGAAAAAAGAATTGTAAATGGAAAACCTGAATACCATTTGTTTGAGACAGAACATATTTTCAAATCTGAATTATTTGAATCTAGGATTAAAGAAGAAATCAATATAATTAAAAATTCTAAAAAGAAAATATCTGATAAATTAGTTTTAAAACATTGTATTGAACGAACAAAAAGAGATTTAATTTTTTATTCATTATTTACACTTGATAATTTACTTACTTCTTTTGAATCTGATAAAAGAGTAAATGAAAAACATATGAAATTACTTCAAAGATTAATCAAGACTAGAATTGATTATTTGAATAAACGAGATCCTGAATTAGTAATCATGTTTTCTGATTTGATAAGAAAAGATTTCTATAATTTACCTATGGTTAAGGAGTTAGAAAAGAAATGAATCTTAAATCAATCTTGAAAGTATTGACTTTGGAAAATCTTGATAAAACTCCAAAATCATTTGATAAAGGCATGAGTCATTTTAACAAGGCTGTGCAAGACTTTGGGGATTCTATGGGGTCAATGACTAAGGAATTAGGCTCAGATATTGAGAAATCTAAGAAAAATCAGAAGGAAAGAGAGTCAATCAATAAGGCTAATTTAGACAAAATATGGAGTAAAAGAGATTGAATATTGGTAATCAAATGTTGTGATAGGCCTAGTAAATGGCAAATAGTTTATGATGTTGGATTCAAAGAAATACATGAGATGATTTTATGTGATCATCATTACAATTCTGATCCTGTCTATAAACAATTCATAATATCCAAAAATGAAGTAGATGATTCAATGGACTTGAAAATAACTACTGTTCAATCCTGGTCTAATGTCAAGAATAACACTCGTAGTTCTATTCCATCAGCATTAAGACATGAAGTATTCAAAAATGCAAATTACAAATGTCAAGAATGTGGTAATACAAAAGACAATACTATCCTTGAAATTGATCATATTAGACCTGTAAGTCAGGGAGGTTCTAATGAATTAGATAATCTTCAATGCCTTTGTAAGGAATGTAATATGGCAAAGAAAAACCGTAATTGGAAATCGGGGGAGAAAGATGACTGATTGGACTCAAGGAACTGATTTAGATCCTACTAAATGGACTTGTCCTTTTTGTGCTTCTCAATACGTAAGACACCCTGAGAATAATCTTTCAGAATTTCTTGCTGAATACACTAAAGTCATTTGTTATCCAAGTGGAGAAAAATTACTTGAACATATTGAA
>JACNFV010000195.1 GCA_014384445.1 Candidatus Nitrosopumilus sp.
CATGAAATGATTGTTGATTATTCAAGAAATCCTATCAACTATGGAGAAATTGAAAATCATGATGTTACGTTTCATGATTCCAACCCTCTATGTGGTGATAGTATTGATATTGATATGAAAATTGATGATGACAAGGTAACTGATATTAAATTTCATGGAAAGGGATGTGCAATTTGTATGGCTTGCACTTCAGTTCTAACTGAGATTACTAAAGGAAAATCTCTTGACGATGTTAAGAAAATTGAAAAAAATGACATCTTAAGTGAATTGGGTCTTGAACATTTACAGGCTGTTAGAATAAAATGTGCTTTGTTGTCTCTTAAGGTCCTCAAATCTGCATTGTATACCTATCTTGGCTCTCATCTTGAAAATACTGATGGTATAGATAACCTAAAAACAGAGGCCGAGAATCTGTATTAGCATGAGTGATTTTTCGCCTTTAATTCCAATCTCATTACAAATAAGAAAAATTATCTTTGAAAAATTTAATGACACTGATACAAAATTTACAAATGATCAAATTTTTGAAATTCTCAAATCTAACGGTGACATTGATTCTTCTTGGATAATTGATGATACTGAATCTTTATTCAATGATCTTTGTGATTCTGGTCTTACGCGAAACATAGCTCAGAATTTTACAACTATTTTTCTAAAATTATTTGATACTGTTGAAAAACTTCATTGTAATTCCTGTGATAATGATATCTATCTTGGAACTGCTGAAGAAAGAACTTGTCCCAACCCTTCTTGTAAATCTTCTATTTAGATCTGTGTTTTTCTGCAGCATCTTCTAATGCCTTCATCATCGAAAGTTTTTCTCCAGTTAGATACAGTACCAGTGCTCCGCCTGCAGTACTAATATGATTGATTTTATCTGCTAACCCTTGCTGCTTTAATGCTGTTGTTAAATGTCCGCCACTGACAATTGTTGTTGCCATTGAATTTGCCACTGAAGTAAGCATTTGCGTTGTACCGTATTTGAAATTCTCTTTTTCAAAAAATCCTGCAGGACCGCTGATGAACACAGTTCCAGCACCTGAAATTAATTTTGAATAATATTCAATTGTTTTAGGACCTAAGTCAAAAATTTTATCTTCCTTTTCTATCTCTCTGACATCCATTTCTACTCTTTGACCATCTTTATCAATTGCAACGTCTACTGGAGTTGCAAATACATCTGGATATTCTCCTATCAATGAATGTGCTTTTGCAACAATTTCTTCCTCTCTTTTAATTCCTAAAGGTGATTTAATTCTGGCTTGAGCGCGCATGAAAACAT
Organism: Candidatus Nitrosopumilus sp.; assembly: GCA_014384445.1. GTDB lineage: Archaea > Thermoproteota > Nitrososphaeria > Nitrososphaerales > Nitrosopumilaceae > Nitrosopumilus. The sequence continues at coordinate 1,283 of JACNFV010000195.1, forward strand.
TTGCGATTAACCCTGTAAGTAAAACATGGTCTGCTCTTCCGTTTTGAATTAGTAATTTTATTGCCTCTAATCTGTCTGGTACTTTGGAACCGCCTAGAATAATTACGTGCGGTGCTTTTGCAACTGTCATTATGGTGTCTAGATTTCTTACTTCTCTTTCAACAATTCGTCCTGCACATGCTGGTAACACTTGTGCAAATCCTACGATTGATGGGTGTGACCTATGTGCACTTGGAAATGAATCCAATACACAAAGATCAAATAATTTTGATAATCTTGACACCATTATTGTTTTTGCAGCATTTTCTGGTGTAAATTCATAATTCTCTTCAGCACACAATCTTAAGTTATCTAGAAGTAGTATTTCTCCATCTTCTAAATTTTTAATTGCATTTTGTGCAGCTTCTCCGATAGTATCTTCAACATATTTTATTTTTCTATTCATTAATTTTTCAAGAACTTCTGCATGCTTATTCATCCCTGTATACTCGTTATTTCCTACTCTTCCTTGATGTGATGCTATTACTACTTTGGAATCTTTTAATGATTCTAGAGTTTCAATTGCTTCTTCAATTCTTTTTGTACCCAGAATTTCATTAGTTTCTGGATCTATGGGACAATTCATATCCATTCTGACAAAAACTGTTTTTCCCTTTAGATCAAAGTCATCTAATGTGAGTATTTTCACAATTTTTCTAGTATATGCTTGGTTAAAATCTTTGAGCCGATCATAATTATTGTTATGGATTTTGTTTGCATTGTGTGGCTTATTTTTTAAAAGTTATGTATTAATGTAAATTAAACTGTATATTGTTGAGGTTTAATTAATTGAAAAATTGGCTTTTTGATATTCGGTCGCGTTCTTTTGTCTTATTGACTGCACTCTTCCTTTTTTTGACATCTCTTGTATTTTTTGAATTAACTGATGACTTTGATCAAAATGTAATTCTTTTCTTTTCGGAGAATGTTGGAAATTCCACTTTAGACCTTGTTATGCAATATGTTACAGAAAGTGGTGATGTTTTCAACATGATGATGTTTGCAATTATAATATTATTGATTCCAAAAACTCGTAGAGTTGGAATCACCCTTTTAATTTTGATTGTAATTTCTACGCTTCTTACAGGATACATCAAATGCGGTGTTGACAGGGATAGACCTGATTATGATTATCTTGGGGTTGAATTTCCCGTACAAATTAGTCGTGATACATTTGCATTATTTTGCGAAGGTGGTTTTGATGCTTCATACCCTTCTGGCCATGCCGCTAGATCAATGATATTTGCAATTATTTTGGGCTATGCGTTATCTGAGAGATTCCCTCGCGGTGCATATTTGATATTCATTTATCCTGCAATGATCTCTCTTAGTAGATTGTATGTTTTACAACATTTTCCAATGGATGTAATTGGTGGAACTATAATTGGTGTCATGCTTGCTGGGGTTATGGCAAATAGAACGAAATTATATCAAATTTTTGATAAATCAAAAACCTAGTTCTGTTAGAGTTGAATTATCAATTAAAACAATTGCAAAATGATCTTCGTTATGGTGATACGTCCAATACTTTACATCCCTTGTTTCATTTTTCTGTCTAAGCCCTTTTGTTACACCCGTGGTAACTGTATATCCTATTCTTTTTGCAATTTTACTTTCTTTTGGCATTAAAACTTTGTAACCTGATTTTTTATCTTTAAATCCTAAATTTACCATGTCTTCTACTGCTTGCACTGCCTCATTTTCATTTTTTACATCATATGTTTTTGATATTGGTAGATCTTTTGGATGAAAATCCATGGTTTTACTAAACTATTGTCACTAATATTTTTTAAAAAATCCTTTTTTCCATTAATGTTAGTTAATTTTCTTAACACAAAAGTCAAATCCTGATCATGTTAACAACTTAATCTCCTCCTTTATTTGAGATAGACATTGGAATCCTTAGAACAAACAGTAATTCAATTACGTCAAAAAAAGAAAGCAGCAATACAATCAAAACAAAATGCTGAGAACGAACTTCGCCTACTTCAATCTATTGAAAAACGTTCTTCCACTGGATTACATAATGTTGATAAAAAGATTGAATCTGAGAAAGAGGATGTTTCAGATGTTTCAGATAATCTTGCTAGAAAAAATGCTCAAGTTGAAAGTATTCAGAGATTGGTATCTTTTGCTGAAGACCGTATTAATGCTGAAAAAGAGATAATTGAACAAACTGAGCAAGAAATTGAATTTGCTGAAACTCCTGAAGAAAAACAAAGTGCTGAGGCTAGATTACGATCATTAAACAGTCATCTCCAGGAACTAATTTCTGAAATTAAAATTAGACAAAAAACACTAAAAAAAATAACTAGTGAAGTTTCTACATTTGATGAACTTAAATCTAAAATTACAACACAAATTAAAAAACAAACTCAATCAAAGCCATCTCTACGTACTAAGTTAACTACTAGTCATAAGACTGCTGTAAAGGTTATACAAGATATTGAAAGAATGACTAAATCTGAAGAAAATATTACAAAGACCCTGGACAGGGCAACATCAAAATTAAAAGAATATCTTGCAAAGAAAACTGCAGCTAAGAGAAAACCAGCAAAGAAAACTGCAGCTAAGAGAAAACCAGCAAAGAAAACTGCAGCTAAGAGAA
>JACNFV010000062.1 GCA_014384445.1 Candidatus Nitrosopumilus sp.
TGCCACAAGTTTATGTCAAAAAGTTATGAATTAAACATATTGTCTATTCTCAAAATAGTTTAGAATATTCTGTATGTGAATAAATTCTTAATTCATATGATTGGATAATCAAATAATTGGCAATTATTCATGGGATGGCAGATAGTGAAAGTAATCTTTTAGACAAATTACCTGATGAAGTTGAAAATATTAAGGACATTGATAGAGTGAAAAAAGAATTTGAAGAAAAGCTAGCAAAAGAGAAATCTGGGTTTTTTGGAGGAATCAAAAAATGGAATTACAAAAGACAGATTAGCAAAATTGAAAATAACAAAAACAATCCACTTCATGCAGGAGCAAAAGGGGAAAACAAAGTCATTGATGAACTCTCAAAGCTTGATGACAGTTATCATGTCTTAGCTGGTATAGACGTGCAATTAGCAAGATGGGTAACATATAATGGAAAAAAGAATCTAAAATCAGCTCAATTAGATATCATAGTTGTTTCCCCAAAAGGGGTTTTTGCGATTGAAGTAAAAAATTGGAGTGACAATTATGTTAAGAATAATCAAAAAGGCCTAAACCCATATGAGCAAACAGAAAGAGCAGGTCGGGTTCTTTGGATTTTGCTTCAAGATGTAATCAAAGGAACTAGAGTTACAAACGTTCTACTTTCAATTCAAGGAAATATGTCATACAATCAAAATTATCGTTCAGTCTTTGTTTCAAGATTAGATAGAATTAATCAATTTTTAGAAAATCGACAAGATTCATTGAATGAAAAGGATGTAAACAAGATAGTGAAGAATCTAAAGCGTTCTTTTATTTGGTAATTATCGTGCTTTCAAATTTGGCATTTGGATTATCTTTCATATACCCCCAAATAACACGTCCTTTGTGAATAGTCTTCTAGATGATGTCAATGCATTATTGAAATTAAAACATGGGGATTTAGGAAGACTAGAGCATATCAAAAAAACACTTGAAGCAAAACAAGTTCTCTACATATCTGATTCAAAATATCTTAAAGAATTAACTAGAGAATATTTGAAACCTGATACTGATAAAATATTTAAAAAATCCAACCCTTATGATTATCCCGAATATGGTAATAGAATGAAGAATACAGAATCTGCTAAAAATGAACGTGTATCTTCAAGTAAGGATGAAGTTAAAGCTGAGAAAGTAGATGAAACTCAAGCTGAGAAAGTAGAGAGTATAGAAAATGTGTTTTGTTGGAAATGTGGAACAAAGAATCCAGAGTTTGCAGAATTTTGCATGTATTGCGGTTCATCAATACACAATGTAAAAACAGAACAGGCATCTGTTTCAACTAAAAGTTATTCTCCTAAACAAATTCCCAAGGTCAAAAAGGGTGAGGGAATGAGTATTGGTAAAAAGCTACTCATAGGATTAGGGGTTCTTTTTGTTGTTATCATAGTTGGTGCGATAGCAATTGGCGGTATAATTATTGGAAGTATAGGAATGGCAATGAATGAAGAACAAGAATTCAAAGATGAATTATTTGAAGGTATGACTGATGAGGGTAAAGCTGCTTACAGTTCACAAATAGAGAGTTGTAAGAACAACATGGCCTATCTTCAATCAGATGAAGCTGGTAAACTCTATGAACAACGATGTATGTCTTCAGTAATGAATTCCATAGAACAACGTAAAGTTGGAACAAATACAGAAGCTGTTTCCAATTCAAAATGTGGGGCAGGAACTGTGTTTGATGAAGAGACTAATTCATGCATTGTAGGTTAGTAATTTGTATCTGTGAAAGTTTGAATTTTACCTTTATTTTCTGTGTGAACTGGCCACTAATGATATCTAATCCTGACAGTATGGAAATACTTGGCCGATCAGCTACGCTGATTCGGCATTAGACATTTACAAATTTTAAAATATTTTTTAGACATTTTTCAGGGTTTGCATATAATTCTGTTACCCAAAATCGTAAAATTTTATATCCTTTTTTTTCTAATCTAATATTTACACGCATATCTCTATCACGAATCATTTTGGCAGTTTGTTCAGGAACAAATCGACCTTTTCTGTTATACTCTTTCCAAATTACTGTTTCATCGGGATATTTTTTTGGATTTGCATGATGGTAGTCACTATCAACAAAAATACAAAAGTTAGGATTGATGAAAATATCGGGTATTCCCAATATTGCTTTTTGAGTTTCAAAATTAATTTTATTGTCTTTGAGAATTTTTTGTAATAGTTTTTCAGGTAGTGTATCTCCTTTTGGTTGTGGTTTCTGTTGTAATCTTTTAAGAGATATTTTTTTCCTAGTTTCTTCAGAAACTATGCTATCTTTGAAGAAATTGATTTTTGTTTGAGACATTTTCTTTTTAGATTCTTCAGTATGTTTAGAACCAAGTGGCATCCCAAACTTTGTACCATTTTTTTTCATATTATCTATTCTTTTTTTAATATGTTCTTCAGATTGTTTTTTTCCTTTCAAAGCATTAGATATTTTCTTTTTAGATTCTTCAGATTGAATTCCACCATAAAATGGATGTTTTTCTCCTACATGTTTTCCTTTCATAGCCTCAGATTTTTTCTTTTTAGATTCTTCAGATTGTTTTTTTCCTTTCAAAGACATAGACATCTTCTTTCTTGTTGTTTCAGTAACAACACGTCCTTTGTTAGCTTCAGATATTCTCTTCTTATGTGATTCTGACATTTTGTGGCCTTTTCTTGGCATAAAATTCAAAATCAAGTTATGATATATTAGAATTAATTTACCTATTTAGAAATCTTAGAATCTTCTTTGTAGTTTTCTCTAGTTCGTCTTTTAGTTCGGATTCCCACACTACAAGCACTTTGTAGCCTTGTTCTTCCATTCCATTGATAATATCTTTGTCTTCTTGCCACAGTTCTTTTACTTTGATTTCTTTTTTTCTCATTTTTTGAATTGATTCTCCATCATATTTTTTTGGATTAAAGTGCCAATAATCTCCAAATACTTCTATGACGTGATTTAGTTCTATTAGAATATCTGCTTGGTGATTTTTACCACTTTTTAATTTGAAGTTGAAATGTTTTTGAAAGTTGATTTCATGTTTTTTGAGAATTGTTTGAACTGTTTTTTCAGGTTTTGTGTCTTCTTTTGGAAACACTTGTTTTGCTCTTCGGTCTCTATTTTTCTGAAGTGTTTCAGGTTTGTTTTGAGATATAGACATTTTTTGTTTAGATTCTGAAGTGTGTGTTTTACCAAGATGAGATTCTCTATTTTTTTGATTTGCTTCTTTAGTGTGTGTTTTACCTTTCCTTGGACTAGGCCTCCCAGCTGCAATTTTAGATAATCTCATCTTTGTTGCATTAGTATGCTTCTTACCTTTCATTGGACTTGGATTACCTTTGTTTGCTTTCGATATTTTCTTCTTGGTTTCTTCTGAGAGGGTTACACCTTTTCTTGAACTAGGTCTACCTTTCATAGCTTGAGAGAGATTTGTTTTGTGTTCATCAGAAAACTTTTTTCCTTTGTGTGCTTCTGATATTTTTTTTCTAGTTTCTTTAGAAAATTCTTTACCTACCAAATCAGGTCTCGGTTTACCCTTCTTAATTTCCGATAATTTTCTTTTAGTTTCTTCAGTATGTTTTCTACCTTTTCCAGCTTCTGAAATTTTCCTTCTTGTTTCAGCAGGGTCAGCTCTTTGTAATGGATTACCATATCTTTTCCAATATCTATAATGATTATAGCAAAATCCTTTTGCATTATGCTTGTTATTACATCCATTAATAGAACAAATCTTGGCCAATTCTATGCCTAGAATAGACTATCAAATAAGATTCATGATTGTATTGTAATTTCTTCTATTGTGTGTATTTTTCTCTCTACCCCCGATAATTTTGCGAGGAAGAAATGTAATACTATACCTAATGAGAAAACAAATGAATTCAATATATTACAATTAATGCTATAAAC
>JACNFV010000164.1 GCA_014384445.1 Candidatus Nitrosopumilus sp.
TCTAATTGGTTACATGCTGTTGTTCAAATAAAAAAGAAAACTGAATCCGATCCTAAAAAAATTATCAAAAAAACTTTTGAATCACATCGCTCTTTAAAACAAGTTACTATAGTAGATGAGGATATTGATCCTAACAATGCAGAATCTGTTGAATATGCTATGGCAACTAGATTTCAAGCGGATAAGGATCTAGTCATTATTACCAATGTACGTGGATCTAGTCTTGATCCTTCAAGTGATCAGAAAAAATTACAAACTGCAAAAATGGGTATTGATGCAACACGTTCATCTTCAAAGCGTCCTGAGGGATTTGAGATGGCAAAAATTCCTAAAATTGATAAAATTAAACTAGAAAAATATTTCAAATAGCCATAGTTAACTGATCAAATTAAATTGGATGAATGTATGGATAATTCAGAGATAAAAATGACATCAGAAAATTCTAATGTACCTGAAAAAAGCCCATCTGAATCCCATGCTGAAGTAATTGTTCGAATGTTTCCTTCTGATGCAAATCCTGCTGGGAATGTATTTGGTGGTGAAATTTTAAAGAATATTGATATGGTTGCAGGTATAGTTGCACAACGTCATTCTCAATCTAATGCTGTTACTGTATCATTAGATAGTGTAAATTTTTTGAAGCCTGTTTTTGTTGGCAATGTTCTTTTTCTAAATGCTAGGATAAACTATGTTCATAACTCTTCAATGGAAATTGAAGTCAAAGCAGAAGCTGAAGATATTGTAACTGGAATTCGTACTATTACTGCAACTGCTTTTGTAACTTTTGTTGCTCTTGGTAAAAATAGTAAGCCAATTCCCGTCCCAAATTTATCCCTTAAAACAGATGAGGATCGCATTAAGTTTGAAGAAGGTAAATCTAGAATGGAAACACGATTAAAAAATCGCCAAAAATAAATAATAAAAATTTTAATAATTCTTTAATTTTATTTCCAATTTGTTAATTCTTTAATTTTATTTCTTGATTCGTCGATTAATCGTCTAATTACAGGCGTGTAAATTTGACATAGATACATAATTTCAATATTCTGATCTTTTTCTAAATTTACAAATGCTGATGCGGTAATTTTCTTCTTAGATACTTTGGGTTCCTCCTTTTCATTTCTTTTTGCATTAATTACTTTCAAAAATATTTGGGTTTGTCTTTTTATTTCTATATCTACTTGATCTTTTGATATAATTTTTCCATTTTTTAAACCAATTTTAATTTCTTGATTAAAATCATTTTTGTATCTGTCTACTGCCCTTATCCTAATCTTAATTTCAGGCAATGAATCATTTTTACTTTTAAATTGACAAATTTCATTCATAAAATTTGGATATGGGTTTTCATGTTCTTTTTTATATTTTATAGAAAACCATTCTAAAAATTTTAATGCATTTGTGTCTTTTTTCATACTTGCTTTTTCATTAAATTTTCTCTGAGTAATTTTCTCTCTAATAAATAACCCAAAATCTATGTTTGCTTCCTCAAAAATTCCATTAATTATATTATTAATTGAATTAATGTATTTATTAAAAAAATAATCTACATAAAATGGATCAGGATCATATTGTTTAATTTGTTTTAAGTATACTTCACATTTTTTAATTTCTTCTTCAACATTCATTGATTTTTGCCAGATTCTGAAACTAGATATTTTGACTGTGATTTTAACTCAATAGATAATTTATTAAAAATTTCATTTACGCTTACATCTACTAAATTTATCGTTGCGTTTTCTTTAACAATTTGTTTTTCAAATTTCTCTTTAATTGCAAATGAGACTGATGACCAATGCAAAATTCCCTTCAATTGCTCCTCAACTGTTGCATTTGTAGTTGGGAGGCTAGCTGATGCAAAAACAATTCCATTTGTCCATTGCATAGTTGGAATGCCTCCGCCTGATGATTTTGTACTAAATGCTATTTGTTTTACCCAATCCTCAAACTTATACTCAATAATTTCATGAATGACTAGTTTCTTCCAAGGCTCTATTGTAATTTCCACTGATAATATTCATGTTAATCCAATTATAATCCTATTTTTTAATTTTCTAAATAATTTTTAACAATAAATTAAATTTCTTTAATTTCAGTAATGGTTCCTAATACTGAATCCATCTTTATTATTGCTTTTTTTTCATCCCATCCAAGTGCAACATACCAATCCCCTGCATCATCATGATACTTTGTTTCTAATGTTTTGAGATTTTCTGGTTTTATGTCATATTTTTTAGAAATGCCTGATATTGCTAATGCAATTGCATCTTTCTCTTTTTCTAACCTTCTCTTCATTAATCCTATTCCTGGAGTCATGCTTACTTCATGATGCTTCATGTAATATAGTTAATTCTTAAAATTGTGCATAATGTTTATTTCTTCTAATTCCAGTATTGCCATATTTCAAATAACCCTCTTTTAGCCTAACAATACAATGAAATTAATTCAGATATTTTCAAATTCTTCATTTTTAAAATCTAGCACACTTGTTTCACTTGTATCTATTTTAGCAGTAATTGGTCCTATCGTAATTGTTTCCGCTGGATTTTGGGATGCTATATCACATATGTTTGAAGAAAAGGAATTCTTTTGGAGCCCATCTCATATGCTAGTTTACACCGGAGTTTTTATGACAACTTTTGCTGCCGGGATGGGTTGTTTATTATTACTTAGAAAATCCGTTCATGGATCTCTAAAAACTGGAATTAAACTTGTTATTGCAGGATCTATCATTCAAATGATTTCTGGATTTGGTGATTCGTTATCCCATGATTTATTTGGAATTGATGGATTGGTTTCCTTGTCTCATCAACCACTTGAATTTGGTTTAATTCTTGCATCATTGGGAGCAGTCTTAATAATAAAAAATAGAGAACACACAAAATTAAAATTATTTCTCCCTTTTTCCATTATGGCATTTTTATTTTTTGTAACTTGGTTACTTTTTAATTTGGTTTTAACTTTTGGTCACACTGTACAATGTATTCAAATTCATGTAATATTTTCATCAGGCTGCTCTATTTTGTAATTTTTTATTTTTAGATAAGAAATTAACATAATTAACAAAGAACCTAATAGTATCATAACTCCCGGGACTACCATTCCTTGTGAATTTGTATCTCCAAATTCTATTTGTACATTAACTTGATTTTCTGAAATGTTTGATACTTTTATTGTATATGTTCCATCTTTATTAAAATCAAAATATGAAACTAAAAATTTGGTATTGATTTTTTGTTCTTTTATGACATTCAAATTTGTGTCTAAAATTTGAACAAATACACTTTTTTCTTTGGTAAATTCAGGCATGTATATTTTGAAATACCCGATGCCATTTTTTCCTGTCAATTCTAATTTTGATTCAATAGAATTTGATTTTATTAATACTATCTCCTCATGATTTTTTTCTGTTTCATTTAATATCGCTGAAACCCAAACCATTCCAATGATTACCACAACTAATCCAATTTTCAGTGCTGATATCTTCATTTTACTATCTGCTAAATTATTTGATTAATAAAATAATCTAAAAGGGCTCGAAGGGATTTGAACCCTCGACCTAGCGGTTCGAAGCCGCTTGCTCTATCCAGGCTGAGCCACGAGTCCAAACAATTAAGATTTTAACAGGTGTAAATATCTTCTAGATACTTTGAAAGTTTCAAAAAAAGTTGTAGGAGTTGAATATGCAATTAGAGATATTGTTTTAGCTGCACGTAAAGTTGAACAAACAGGTATGAAAGTTGATTATCTCAATATTGGTGATCCTGTACAATTTGGTTTTCAACCTCCTGATAATGTAAAGCAAGCTTTGATTAATTCTATTAACAAAGGTGAAAATTATTATTCTACATCTGAAGGTCTTTTAGAATTAAGAGAAGAGATTGCAAAAAAAGAAAATGCTAA